>NZ_JCAFSW010000014.1:0-89336 GCF_059369635.1 Stenotrophomonas sp. YJH_SMC_58 | reverse complement strand
TCGTGATCACGCACAGCCGGCCAGCGGCCGGCTCTACCACCGGCGGGTCAACCGCCTTTGCTTCGGTAGTGCCGGCCGCTGGCCGGCAACCCCATCACCCATCGTGATCACGCGCAGCCGGCCAGCGGCCGGCTCTACCACCGGCGGGTCAGATGTCGGTGTGGTGATGCGGCACAGCGGCAGGCAGCGGGTCATGCCCACCCACGAAGTGACGCACCACGGGTGCACGCTCACCGCGATGCAGCTCCCGCAACACTTCCTGGATGGCCTTGTCATCAGCGGTGATGCGTTCGTGCTGGCGCAGGTGCTCCAGCCACGACGGGGTCACGAAATACTCCAGGTGGATGCCTGGACTGGCCACGTCCTCGACCACGCCCCAGACCACCGCGCCATCGCGGCGGCGGATCGTGCCCAGCGCGCGCATCTGCGACTGGAACGCGGCGCGATCAGCACCGTCGATGCGGTACTCGATGGTGACCAGCACCGGGCCGCGATCGTTCGACACCGGCACCGACAGCTCGGGTGCGGGCCAGTGCCCGGCCGGACGCAGGTTCAGATCCTCGGTGCCAGCAATCCGCACGCGCCACACCAGCAGTCCGCCGATCACCGCACCTGCGGCAGCCACCAGCAACGCCAGCTCCGGCGAGGTGCGCTGTGCCAGCGCGCCCCAGCTCAGGCCACCGGCCGCCATGCCTGCCGAGAACACCATGATGTACAGCGCCAGCGCACGCGCACGTACCCATGCCGGCACCGCCGTCTGCGCGGCGATCTGCAGCGACGACAGCACGGTGATCCAGGCGAAGCCATTGACCAGCATCACAGCCGGAAGCACGTACCAGCTGCGGGTCAGCGCTAGCCCGACCAGGCTGAGCGCCAGCGACAGCGTGGCCAGCAGCACCAGCAGGTCGCGATCCAACTGCGCGCGCAGCTTCGGCAGCAGCAAGGCACCACCTACGGCACCGATACCGATGCAGCCCAGCAGCATGCCGTACTGCCCCGCCCCGCCCTGCATCTGGCCGCGTACCACCACCGGCAGCAGTGCATTCATCGCCGCAGCAAAGAAGAAGAAGCCCACCGACTTGATCAGCACGGCCTGCAGGCGTCCAGCGCGGCTGGCATAGCGCAGGCCCGCCTTCAACCCGGCACCGAAACCTTCCGGCGGAAGGCTGGACTGCTTGGGATCACGCTTCCAGCCCCACACCACGAACAGCATCGCGGCAAAGGTGATGGCATTGAAGCCGAACGCCCACACCGCACCCAGCTGCGCCACGATCACGCCACCAATGGCCGGGCCGATCGAGCGGGCGATGTTGATGCCGATCGAGTTCAGCGCCACCGCCGAGGCCAGCATCGGCTGCGGCACCAGCTCGGAGACGATCGCTGCCTGCGCCGGCATTGCCATCGCTGCACCGCAACCCATGCAGAAGGTCAGCAGTACCAGCAGCTGCGGAGTCAGCATGTCCATCGCAGTCAGCGCCGCCATCACGGCCGCGACCAGCAGCATCCAGCCCTGGGTCGCCAACAGGTACCTGCGGCGATCGACGATGTCGGCCAGCGTTCCGGCGGCGAGTGCCAGCAGCACGATCGGCACCGTGGTGGCCGACTGCACCAGCGCCACCATCAACGGCGAACCGGTACGTTCGGCCATGACCCAGGCGGCCGCCACGTCATTGACCCAGGTGCCGATGTTGCTGGCCAGGATCGCCAGCCAGATCGAGCGGAACATCTGGATCTTCAGCGGGGACCAGGCGCCTGCGGCCTGTACGGGGGGTTGCGACGCGCTTGCGTTCACCATTGCCATGCTCCAACGATCGAGGCGAACAGCGTGTCCTGGCCACCGGCCTGCTTCAGCGCAGGACCGGCATCGACCCAGGCCAGCTGCAGCTGCCATTGCCAGTGTTCGCTGGCCTGCCAGCAGGTTTCGGATTTGTATTGATTACCGATGCGGCGCGCAGCACCGGCACTGCCTGGCAACGCCACCAACGGCGCCGGCGTGGTATAGACCGCGTCGGCGCGACGATGCTTCCAGGCCATCTGTACGCCCAGCTCCGTCGTCACCGTGTCGTGCAGGCGCAGGGTCAGGGTCGGCTGGACGTCCATCAGGTTGGCCGGGGTCAGCAGGCTGGCCTCGCTGAAGTAGGCCGATTTCGGGAACAGTGCATTGAAGGTCTCCAGGCGGCCGTCACGCGGATTGCCATCGCCACTGGCGATGTCGGCCTTCAGCCCCAGACGCGGCTGCAGCGGCAGCTCCGCCCAGCGCCACCCTGTATCGGTGGCCAGCGTCCAGGCGCGGATATCGAGCGTGCCGACGGCCGTTCGCAGTTCACCGCCCTGCGCCACCAGCTCGCTGTTCCAGTCCAGTGCACCGGCCTGGCCGAACCAGCGTGTACCCACGGTCTGCCGGCGTTCGATGCCGGAGCCCGCCGCGAAGCGCGCACCCTCGCGGCGATAGTCGAGCAGATACAGGTCCCACTGTCCCGCGCCCTGCCCGCGTGCCGTGGTGGCGTAGGCGCCCCACAGGTGGGCACCGTGTTCCCCTCGATCATCAAAGGCGCCCGGCCGGTTCTGCACCGGTCGCAGTGCCATCAGATCAAGCGTGCCGAGGCGGCCCTTCCAGCCCAGGCGCGCACCATCGAAGGCCAGGCGGATGTTCGGCCCATCGCGCACCGACAACAGCCGTGAGCTTCCGTAGCCGGCTTCCTGCCGACCGAGCTGCAGGTGGAAGCCGCTGCGCTGCCAGCGCCAGTACGCCTGCTGCACGTCCAATGCGCTGCGGTCGGTGCGGCCCGGGCCGCCGGCCTTGCCATTCTCGGCATGCACGCCCAGCTGCAGCTTTGCCTGCCAGCGGTCCTCCACATAGGTGGCCGAGGCCAGCGCACGCAGCAGGCCATGGCCATCTTCGCTGCCACCGATACCGAACCGCGTCGGATCGTAGTACAGGCCACGCAGGCGCAGTGACGCATCCCACTGCAATTGGCCGTCACCGGCGTCAGTGCAGCGGCCACCCCCGCACGCCAGCGCCAGCGATGGCACGGTCAGCAGCGCCAGGCTCAGAACGCGAAGCACGAGCATCCCATCGCGCCCCAGAACGCGGTCAGGTCATCGGTGGGCGCCGCATGCTGTGCGGCGTGACCGTGAGCGCCATGCGTACTGCAGGCCACGCCGTGATGGTGGCGATGGGCGGTGGCCAACCCGGGGGCGGCACCGCCGACGTGGTAGCCACCGAACCGGTTGACCGGCGACCAGTCCGGCATCGCCGGCGGCAGCTGCGGCGCCAGCCCTGCATAGTCGGCATCTGCATGCACGATGCGTCCGCCGACCACGGTCAGCACGCTGGTGATGTCGGCGATCTGCGCGTCATCCACGCGGAAGAAGTCGGCCGAGAGCAAAATGAAATCAGCCAGCTGACCGGCTTTCAGCGTGCCCTTCACCGCTTCGTCGCCGGAGAACCAGGCGCTGCCCTGGGTCCACAGGCGCAGGGCCTGCTCGCGTTCAAGCAGGTTTTCCTCGCCATACAGGGCCAGCCCACCCACGGTGCGCCCGGTCACCAGCCAGGACAACGCCACCCACGGGTTGTAGCTGGCCACGCGGGTGGCGTCGGTACCGGCACCGACCGGCACGCCTTCGGCCAGCATGCGCTTGACCGGCGGTGTGTGCCGCGCGGCCTGCACGCCATAGCGCTCGACGAAGGCTTCGCCCTGGTAGGCCATGCGGTGCTGCACGGCAATGCCGCCACCCAGCGCACGGATGCGTTCGATGTTGCGCGGGGTGATGGTCTCGGCGTGGTCGATGAACCAGTGCAGGCCATCGAACGGCACCTCGCGGTTGACCTGTTCGTACACATCCAGGATGCGGGTGATGCTCTCGTCGTAGGTGGCGTGGATGCGGAACGGCCAGCGCTTCTCGACCAGCAGCTTCACCACGTCGTGCAGTTCCGGCTCAAGCTCCGGCGGCAGTTCCGGGCGGGGCTCGTTGAACAGTTCGAAGTCGGCGGCGGAGAACACCAGCATCTCGCCGGCACCGTTGTGGCGCAGCAGGTCATCGCCCTGGCGCGGCTGCAGGATCTCGCTCCAGCCACGGAAGTCATCCACTTCCTTGCCCTTGTTCTGGGTGAACAGGTTGTAGGCAATGCGCACCGTCAGCTGGTCATCGCGGTGCAGCTGTTCGATGACCTGGTAATCCTCGGGATAGTTCTGCAAGCCACCGCCGGCGTCGATCACCGAGGTGATGCCAAGCCGGTTCAGTTCGCGCATGAAGTGGCGCGTCGAGTTCGCCTGGTACTCGATCGGCAGGCGCGGTCCCTTGGCCAGCGTCGCGTACAGGATCAACGCATTCGGCTTGGCCAGCAGCAGCCCGGTCGGGTTGCCCAGCGAGTCACGCACGATCTGCCCGCCCGGCGGATCCGGCGTGTCCTTGGTGTAGCCGCAGGCGCGCAGCGCGGCACGGTTGAGGAGTGCGCGGTCATACAGGTGCAGCAGGAACACCGGTGTATCCGGCGCGATGTCGTTGAGCTCCTGCAGGGTCGGCAAGCGCTTCTCGTTGAACTGCGCGGCAGTGAAGCCACCAACCACGCGTACCCACTGCGGTGCGGGCGTGCGGTCGACCTGGGCCTTCAGCATGTCCAGGGCGTCGCCAAGCGAACGCAGGCCGTCCCAGCGCAGTTCCAGGTTGTAGTTCAGGCCGCCGCGGATCAGGTGGGTGTGGCTGTCGTTGAGGCCGGGCAACAGGCGCCGGCCCTGGGCATCGATCAAGGTCGCTTCGTTGCCCCAGCCACGCATGATCTCCTCGTCGCTGCCGACGGCGACGATGCGGCCTTCCTGCACGGCCAGCGCCTGCGCATGCGGCTGCTGCGGGTCGAGGGTGGTGATGCGGGCATTGCGGATGACCAGCGTGCTCATGCGACGCTCCTTGGAAGTGGAATCGAGTGCGGCACCGGCACGGCCGGCCAGACCGAGCGCAACAGCGGCGCCGCTGGCCAGCAGCACGTTGCGGCGGCCGTGATCTCGGGGATCGTGACTCATGCGAGGTCTCCCGGAAGACGGTGGACGTCCAGTGCCCAGGTGCCGGGCCCGGCCAGCGCGATGGCCAGCAGTACCGTGGTCCACATCAACGGGTACTCACTGCCACCGCGCATCCAGAACCAGCCCCTGGGCAGGGCCAACAGGACGGTGAAGCCGATGAAAGCAGCCGCTGCAAGCGCGGCGATGCGGGTCTGCCATCCCAGCAGCACGGCCAGCCCGGACAGCACCTGCAGCAGGGCCAGCAACAGCGGCAACGGTGCCACCGCTGGCAGCCCGAAGCCGCGCAGCTCGGTAGCGAAGCCGGACAGCCCCGGTCCACCGAACCAGCCGAACAGCTTGCCCAGTGCGTGCGGCAGCAGGAAGCCTCCTGCCGCCACGCGCAGCATCAGCAGGGCCAGGTCGAGGCCATGGCCAGCCAGCATGCTCAGTGCCCGCCTTCCTGCGCGCCGAACATGCGCTTGGCGTACTGGATGCCGATGCCGTAGCCGCCGGCATGGTCGCGGGCAATGCCGGTGGTCAGGTCGTAGGTTCCACCGCGTGCCCAGTCGCGCTGCAGTTCGAGCAGGTACTGCACGCTGGTCATCGGCACCGCGCCGGCCTGCACCATGCGGGTGATCGCACGCTCGTGCGCTTCTTCGCTGACATCGCCGCAGGCATCGGTGATCACGTAGACCTCGAAACCCTGCGCCAGCGCCGACAGCGCCGGCCCGACGATGCAGACGCTGGTCCAGAGGCCGGCAAGCACCAGGCGGCGCTTGCCGATGCGGTTGATCTCGTCGATCACCGCCCGGTCTTCCCAGGTATTCATCGAGGTGCGGTCGAACACCGGCTGGCCTGGGAAGATCTGCGGCAGTTCCGGGAACATCGGGCCGGAGAACGACGCTTCTGCAACCGTGGTCAGCACCACCGGCACATTGAAGCCCTTGGCACCCTTGCTGATCAACGACACGTTGTTGCGCAGCGCGGAGATGTCGATGGTGTGGGTAGCGAATGCCATCTGTGACTGGAAGTCGATCAGCACCAGGGCATGGTCGGTGGGCGACAACAGGGCCGGGGCGGGCGTGGCGGTGGCAAGGCTCATGGGTGGACTCCGTTGGAAACACGATCAGGGGGAAGCAACAGGGCCGCATCGCCGGCCAGGTACTGGCCGGGGCTGCAGCCGGTCTCGGCGCGGAAGCTGCGGACGAAATGGCTCTGGTCGAAGAAGCCGAGCTGCTGCGCCAGGCAGGACATCGGCAGGTGCTGGGCCGACAACAGCTGGCGCGCACGTTCGATACGGCGACGGCGTACATAGCGCAGCGGGCTGGCGCCGGTACCGCTGCGGAACAGGCGCACCAGATGGAAGCGACTGACGCAGGCGACGGCCGCCAGTTCGGTGACCCGCAGCGGCTGTGACAGGTGTTCATCGACATAGCGCAATGCACGCTGCAATGCGGCGACCTGCTGCGGCGCCAGTGAAGCGGCGGGCGGATCAGGCGGAAGGATGGTGGCCATGCGGGACGCCGCGAAGAGATGCCCCATGGTGCGTGACCCCTGCGTGATGCCCTACCCCCGTCGGTCGAGGCCAGCACCTACCCGAATGGGGGAGGCCGACGGCCGAGCAGGCGGCGCCCGAACAACCGCGCATCGAGTGAATAGGCGCCAGGGCCCAGCGCCAGCAAGGCCAGCGGCAACACCACCAGTGGCCACGGCAGTGCCTGTGCATACAGGCCCAGTGTTGCCGGCACTACCGCCAGCGGCGTCAAGATGCCCAGTGCAAGCATCACCACCGCCAGCAGGCATAGCGCCGACAGCCAGCCCGCGTGCGTGCCCGGCGTGCACAATGCAGCGGCCACGCACAGCCGCAGCCACAGCAGGCCGATGCCCGGCCCGCGGTCGGGGAACATCACGAACAGGCGCTGCATGGCCGGACTCCACAGGACATGCCGGCGTGATAGCCGACCACGGCACCAGGCGCCTACCCCGTTCGGGTCACCCGCGGCTGCCCCGCACCTGCCAGAATGCGCGCCATGCACCGCCGCCCCTTCCCGTTCCTGCGTCGCCTGCCGGCGCTGCTGGCGTGCCTGCTGCTGTGGACCGCCCTGCCCGCCCTCGCCGTGCAGCGGCCGGCCGTGAGCAGCGGGTTGCCCGGCTACGAACACACCGCCTGGCGGGTCGGCCAGGGTGCACCCGGTGACATCTGGGACATCAGCCAGGACCGTGACGGCCTGTTGTGGTTGGCTACCGGTTCGGGCCTGTACCGATTCGACGGACGTCGCTTCGAACGGCAGGCGCCACCGGCTGGCACCCGCTACCCGTCCACCAACATGGTCACGTTGGAACACAGCGCCGATGGCGCACTGTGGATCGGCTACTTCCAGGCAGGCATCAGCCAGTTCGCGCGCGGCCAGCTGTACAACTACGGCCGCGGCCAGGGCGTGCCGGTTGGCGTGGTACCGCACTTCAGCCAGGACCGAGACGGCCGGATGTGGGCAGCCATCAATGGAGGGCTGCGCGAGTTCGATGGCCAGCGCTGGCAGCCGCTGCCCGCAGACACGGGCGTTCCGGAACACCGCGTGCAATGGGTGCTGCACGACAGCCGTGGCACCTTCTGGGTACTGGCCAACCTCAGGATCTGGATGCGTCCTGCAGGCCAACCGCGTTTCGAGGACACCGGCATTGCTGTATCCCAGATGGCGACGCTGACCGAGAGCCCGCAGGGCGAAGTCTGGCTGGCCGACCGTGTGCGCGGCACCTCGCCGCTGGCCAATGCGCAGGGCCTGCTGCCGGACAGCGAACGCGAAGCGCGACGCCTGCCGGACCTGGTCGCCGCACGCCTGCAGTTCACTGCCGACGGCGCGTTATGGGCCACGATGAGCCCGCATGGCGGTGTGGCCCGGGTCACGTTCGACGGCAGCCGCGCCGTGCGCATGGAGCGTTTCGATTCGCCGCACGGGCTGACCGCCACCTCGGCCGTGCCGATCATCGCCGACCGCGAAGGCAATCTCTGGGTCGGCACCAATCTGGGCCTCAACCGCTTCCGCGTGCGCAGCGTGCACACGCTGGCGGTCGGCCCCAGTGATCCCTATCGCTCGCTGGTGCGGGCCAGCGATGGGCGTGTGTACGGCTACGGCGAGGACCTCAAGCCGTACGACCTGCGCCGGCCACTGCTGGAAGGCAGCGCCGCACAACTGCAGGCGGCCGCGCGCCGGGCGCCCACGCCGATCTGGCAGTTCGACTGGGTCAACCTGGCACGCACGGTGGCCGGCCACACCACGCTGATTCCGCTGCCCGAGCCCTTCACCGGGCAACCGCTGCATGCCCTGCTGTTCGCCGATGACGACCAGGCCTGGGTCTGCACCGGTGAACGTGGCGTGCTGCACTATCTGCACGGCCAGTGGCAGCGCGAAACGCGCCTGCCCGAACAGGCCTGCTCATCACTGGCGCTGGATGCCAATGGCCAGCTGCTGCTCGGCTATGCCGACGGCCGGCTGCGCAGCATGGGCGCGACCCGCATCGAAACCTTCGATGCCAACCACGGGCTGTTGGTCGGCCCGGTCACCGCGCTGCTGCACCACCAGGACCTGTTGCTGGTGGCCGGTGAGGCCGGGCTGGCCGCCCGCCTCGGCAATGGCCGCTTCATGCCGGTCAACACCGACATGGCCGGCGTGCTGGAGGGCATCACCGGCATGGTTGCCGATGCGCACGGTCACCTGTGGCTCAATGGCAGTCGTGGCCTGGTCCGGTTGGGGAGCGATCAGTTGCGGCGGGCGCTGCGTACCGGGCAGCCGGTGACGCCACGCCTGTTCGATGCGGTGGATGGCATGCCGGGCATCGCCCTGCAGAGCGGACCGATCCCCACCGCCGTGCTGGCCGACGACGGCCTGCTATGGCTGGCCACCAACCAGGGCCTGGCCTGGCTGGACACCACCCGGTCGCACGTCAATGCGATGGCTCCCAGCGTGCGCATCGGCGACGTGCTGCATGGCAGCGAACAGCAACCACTGCGGGACGGCCTGCGCCTGCCGGCCGGCACCAGCCAGCTGCAGATCGACTACGTGGCGCTGTCGCTGGCACGCCCGGAACGCAACCGCTATCGCTATCGCCTGTCCGGCGTTGACGATGGCTGGCAGGACGCGGGCAGCAGCACCCGCGCGTATTACACCAACCTCGCGCCAGGCAACTACCGGTTCGAGGTGGAAGCGGCCAACGAGGACGGCATCTGGAGCACCGCACCGGCCAGCCGCAGCTTCCGCATCGCGCCTACCTTCATCCAGACCGTGTGGTTCAAACTGCTGTGCACCGCCGCCGTGCTCGCACTACTGGTGCTGGCGGTACGCATCCGCAGCGGGCAGCTGGCCGCGCTGTTTCGTGCGCGCCTGCAGGAACGCAATGGCGAACGCGAACGCATCGCGCGCGACCTGCACGACACCCTGCTGCAGGGCAGCCAAGGCCTGATCCTGCGCCTGCATGCGATCAGCCAGTCACCCCAGACCCCCGAGCCGGTGCGCAGCCAGCTGGAGTCGGCAATGCAGCTGGCCGAGCGCAACCTGGCCGAGGGCCGCGAGCGGGTCAATGCGCTGCGCGAGGGGCCGTTCGCGGGTCGCGACCTCGCTTCGGCACTGGCCGATGTGCACGCCGAGTATGCCGGGCACGGCACCAATCCGCTGCGCCTGACCGTGGAAGGCAGCCCCCCACCACTGCAGGCCGATGCCGCCGAGGAAGTGTTCCTGATCGGACGCGAGGCGATCCGCAATGCGCTGCGCCATGCCAATGCCAGCGCCATCGAAGTGGAGCTGTCCTACGGCACGCGGTGCTTCCTTCTACACGTGCGCGATGATGGCGTGGGCATCGCCGACGAGAACGCCGGCCATGGCCATTGGGGCCTGCAGGGCATGCGTGAGCGCGCCCAGCGCCTCGGCGCGGAACTGCAGCTGTGGACCCGCCCCGGGCTGGGCACCGAGGTCGCGCTGGCGGTTCCCGCCCGTCGCCTGTATCACCGCCGCCCATCGCGTTGGCGCTGGCCCTGGAGTAGAACGAGCCATGACTGAAACCCCTGCCCCGATCGGCGTACTGGTGGTCGACGACCACCCGCTGCTGCGTGACGGCCTGGCCGCCCTGCTGGGCGCACAACCCGATCTGCGCCTGCTCGGTGAAGCCGCCGACGGCGAGGAAGCCATCGCACGCTACCAGCAGCTGCAGCCGGACGTGGTGCTGATGGACCTGCAGATGCCCCGCCTGGATGGTGTGGAAGCCATCGTGCGGATCCGCGCGATGGACCCGCGCGCGCGCATCATCGTGCTGACCACCTACCGCGGTGACGTACGTGCGGTGCGGGCGTTGCAGGCCGGCGCCAGCGCCTACCTGCTGAAGGACATGCTGCGCCACGAGCTGGTCGACACGATCCGCATGGTTGCGGGCGGCCGGCGCGCGCCGATTCCACCAGCGGTGGCGGCGAGCATCGCCGCGCATGTGGTGGAAGACCGGTTGTCGCCGCGCGAGACCGAAGTACTGCGGCACGTGGCCGGTGGCCTGTCGAACAAGCGCATCGGCGAGCGCATGCAGATTTCCGAGCAGACGGTGAAGGCGCACATGAAGAGCCTGATGGACAAGCTGGGCGTGGGCGATCGCACGCACGCGGTGACCCAGGCGCTGCGGCGCGGCATCATCAGCCTGGACGACAGCGGCCACGATTAGGGAGTGTTCGGCAGGGCCTGCGGCCCTGCACCCACGGTAGTGCCGGCCGCGGGCCGGCAACCTCAACAGCAAAAGCGGGCTTTCCGTGAGATGGCGGGGCGGTGTCGGAGTGCGGGGACGCCGTGAACCCATCCTTGGGGGCTTGGCCGCGGCATCCATGCCGCGGACACCCCGCACTCCGACACCGCCCCACCTCTGACAGATTCCGATGGCTGTTGGTAGGTGTCGACCTTGGTCGACACGCTAGATCCACGCCACGCGTGGCTGAAAGCGGTCAGATATCGAAATCAATCAGGGGTCAGATCCGTTTTCCTCCGGAAAACGGATCTGACCCCAAGAGCCGTTCCAACAGACCGCAGGAAACTGTCGAAGGCGGGGTGGGTCCGGTTGCGGGGGTGTCCGAGGCATGGATGCCGCGGCCAAGCCCCGATGGGTGAGGGCGCTTTGCTTGCGAAGCACTGCTTCGCAAGCGCCCGAACGCACAGCCGCCAGCGGCTGGGCCGGACCGCGAAGCGGGGTTTACGGCGTCCCCCGCAACCGGACCCACCCCGCCCACCTACAGAAACCCCGCCGTTGCTGTTGCCTCCAGCAGGTGCAGAGCTGCAAGCCCTGCCGAACACCACCCCTTACTTCAAACGTAGAAGCAGGCTGCCGCCCGCACACACCACCGCCAGCCAGGCCACGCCGTGCCACCCCCACTGTGCCAGCGCCAGGCTGCCCAACGCGCCACCGGCGGCCATGCCAATGAACATACCCGTGAACAGCAGCGCATTGAGGCGGCTGCGGGCCGGCGGCACCAGGCCATAGACCAGCGTCTGGTGCGCCACCAGCGCCGACTGGAAACCGAAGTCGAACAGCAGCGCACTCACCACCAGCAGCGGCAGCAGCGCAGCGGCCGGCAACCAGGCTTCGGCCAGCAGCAGCCCGAAACCCAGCAGCGCCACTGCGATCGCCAGCCGCGCCACCGCGTGGCAACCCAGGCGATCGGCGAAACGTCCTGCAAACGGCGCAGCCAGTGCGCCGGCCGCACCGGCGATACCGAACGCACCCGCCGCCGCACTGCCCAGGCCCAGACGAGCATGCAGCATCAGCGCCAGCGTCGACCAGATTGCACTGAAACCCACCGCCAGCAGCGACTGGCTGGCCACCGCACGGCGCAGCTGCGGCTGCTCGCGCCACAACGCCAGCAATGAGCCCAGCAACGCCGGATAGCGCAGCGTGCTGGTCGGTGCGAAACGCGGCAGCGCGCGCGCCATCACGGCACCCATCGCCGCCACCGATACTGCAGCAAGCACAAACTGCGTGCGCCAGCCCCACGCTTCAGCCACCACACCACTGACCACGCGCGACAACAGGATGCCCAGCAACAAGCCGGTCATCACCCGGCCGACGATCTGCCCGCGCTGTGCATCCGGTGCCAGCGCCGCAGCGGCCGGCACGATGTCCTGCGCCAGCGTGGCCATCAGCCCGACCAGCAGGCTGGCCATCAGCAGCCCGGGCAGGTGCCCGGCCATCGCTGCGGCGCCCAGTGCCAGCGCCAGCAACGCGGACTTCAACAGGATCAAGGTGCGACGGTCGAAGCGGTCGCCCAGCGGTGCCAGCAGCAGGATGCCCAGTGCATAGCCGAGCTGGGTCAGGGTCGGTACCAGGCCGGCGGCGCGCTCGCCTGCGCCGAGGTCCTGGGCGATCAGGCCCAGCATCGGCTGGCTGTAGTAGAGGGAGGCGACCGAGAAGCCGGCGCCGGCCGCCATTGCCAGCACCAGCGGGGTGGAGGGTGCGGTCGCGGGCGCGGCGGCGACGGATAGCGAAGGGATAGACATGGGGGAGTCCGGTGGAGGAAGTGGACGTATCCTGCCGGTATTCGCCAAACGTCTGTAGTAGGCTTCATTACATATTCTTCATACGCCATACGCATGAACGACCTCGCCACCGGCGCGGATCGCCTGGATCTGCTGCGCACCTTCCTGCGCATCGTCGATGCCGGCAGTCTGTCTGCCGCGGCCGTGCAGCTGGGCACCACCCAGCCAACGGTCAGCCGACGCCTGCAGGCATTGGAGCGGCAGCTCGGCCTGCGCCTGCTGCTGCGCTCCACCCATGGCCTGCAACTGACCGAGGATGGCCTGCGCTGCCAGCGCCATGCGCAACGCGTGGTCGACGAATGGGAGTCGCTGCAGGCCGAACTCCACGGCGAGCCGGAAACACTGCGCGGCCGTCTGCGGGTGATGGTGCCGCATGCCTTCGGCCAGGCGCAGCTGCTGCCGACCATGCTCGCATTCCTCGCCCGGCATCCGCAGCTGAGCCTGGAGTGGATCCTTGAAGATCGGCGTCCGGATTTCATTGCAGAAGGCATCGACTGCGCGGTGCGGGTGGGCCCGGTCGACGAACCGCGCATGGTCGCGCTGCCACTGGCCGAAGTACCGCGCATCGTCGTGGCGGCGCCCTCGCTGGTGGACGCCACGGCAGTCAATACGCCGGAGCAGGCGCAGTCACTGCCGTGGATCTCGCTGGTCACCTACTACCGCGAACGACTGCTGCTGCATGACGCGCAGGGGCACGCGCATACCCTTTCGATCAGCCCGCGCCTGCTCAGCGACAACCTGTTCGTGGTGCAGCAGGCCGCATGTGCCGGGCTGGGAGCGGCCGTGGTCTCGGCCTGGCTGGTGGCCGACGACCTCGCACAAGGGCGGCTGGTGCAGCTGCTGCCGGACTGGCAGGCACCGCCACTGCCGGTACACGTGGTATTTCCCGCAGCGCGCCAGCAGCCGCCGCGGCTGCGCGCCTTCATCGATGCGATGAAGGCCGCACTACCGCAGCTGCACGGCATGCGGCCGGCGCCGCGCTAGGTCACCGGCCGCACCATCAATTGGCCTTCGTCGCCTCGGCATTCCACGCCGCGACCTTGGCCTTGGTGTCGGCCAGCATCTTGTCCAGCGCGGCGCGGTCATACACGTTGCCGCGCAGGATCACGCTGTCGATCTTCTCGGTGGCAGCGATGTCCTGCAGCGGGTTGGCGGTCAGCAGCACCAGATCGGCGGCCTTGCCCTGCGCGACACCACCGTAACGGTCCATCTGGCCGAACCAGGCGGGGCCGGAACGGGTTGCGGCCGACAGTGCCTGCGGTGCGCTCAGGCCTTCCTTCACGAACAGCTGCAGTTCCTGGTGCAGGGCGATGCCCGGGAAGTTGAACGAGTTGAGGAAGCCCGCATCAGTACCGGCAATGATCGTCACACCCGCTTCCTGCAGCAGCGGCAGCACGGCGGCCACCTGGTGGTACTGCGCGTGGCGCGCTTCGATCTGCGCCGGCGTCGCCTTCGCCGCGCGGTCCACGCGCCACTGGTAGGTCGCGCGCAGGCCCGGGCCGATGTAGGCCAGGTACGGGTCGTTGGCGTGGTCATCCTGGTCGAGGAAGTCGAGGATGCGACCGCCGTTGAGGGTCGGGGTCACGAATACGCCACGCTTGGCGAAATCACGGTAGGCCCGCATTGCGGTGTCACGGTCGAAGCTGGCGTCGAGGCGGCGGTTGGCTTCGGCACGGTCGATGCGGCCAGCTCCGAAGTCGGCGGCAATCTGCGCCTCGTCCTTGCTGCCGGCCTTGAACGCGTAGTCCAGGTGCTCGATCGAGGCCAGGCCGGCATCGACCGCCTGCTCCACGGTCAGCGCCATCGGGATGTGGCCCGACGCCTTGAATCCGGCCTTGCGCGCGGCACTGGCCGAGTACAGGAACAGTTCCGGCTTCAGCGTGCTGTCGGTGATCTTCACGAAATCGACCTTGTCGTGCTGCAGGCGGGCGATTGCCTTGTCGGCGTCGGCCTCGCTGCCCACTTCGATCGTGCCCTTCCAGACCGGCTTGATGCCTTCGATCTTCGCGCCGGAACTCAGCAGGCGCGGGCCGAACAGGGTGCCCTTGGCGATCTCGCCACGCCACTGCAGCACCTGCTCGGGCAGATCGCCGGAACAGTCACGCACCGTGGTGATGCCATGCGCGATGTACAGCGGCAGCAGTGCCTTGTTCTCTTCGATCAGCGCGGGGCCACCACCGAAGTGCACGTGCATGTCCCACAGCCCCGGGATCAGGTATTTGCCCTTGGCATCGATCTGGCGGGTCGCGCTCCACTGGCTGCGCAGCTGCGCGTCCGGGCCGACAGCGACGATGTCGTCGCCGCGGATCACCACGCTCTGACCAGCCAGGGTACTGGCGTGCTCGACGTCGACCACGGTGGCATTACGGATCAGCAGGTCGGCGCGCTCGGCAGCAGATGCCGACAGCGGCGCCACCACAAAGAGGATGGCAAGGGACAACGGACGGGAACGGAACATGGACAGCATCCTGGTGGGCACGCCTAGCGTGCGGGTGGAAGGGGTTGCGGCTCAGCGCACCGCGCCGTGCTGGCGCAGCAGGGATTCAATTCCGGTATAGCCGCGCTGGCGCGCGTGCGCCAGCGGCGTCACGCCGTCGCCGTCGGCAAGCTCCGGGTCGGCACCGGCCTCCAGCAGCAGCTGCACGATCTGCACCTGGCGCGCACCGCCATCGCCAAGCAGGATCGCTTCCAGCAGCGCGGTCCAGTGCAGCCGGTTGACATGGTCCACCGCCACACCGGCCCGCAGCAGCGTGCGCACAGTGGCGACGTGACCGCGCTCGGCGGCCGGAATCAGCGCGGTGCCGCCATAGCGGTTGGTGCTGCGCAGATCGGCGCCATGCGCCAGGGTCATCGCCAGGATCTCGTCCAGGCCGCGCGCACCGGCGTACAGGTAGGCGCTGTCCTGCAAAGCGTCCTTGGCGTTGACGTCTGCCCCGGCCTCGATCAGCTCACGCGCGGCATCCACGTTGTTGCCATGCGTGGCCAGCAGCAGCGCGGTGCGGCCCTGGCCATCGCGCGCCTCCAGCGTGGCGCCATCCTCGATCGCCTGTCGCACCGCATCGGCGTCGCCGCGGCTGGCAGCATCCTGCAGGCGCGCGTCTGCGTCGGCCCTGGACGTGGCGGTGCAGGCGGGGGTGACCATGGCCAGCAGGCACAACAGCAGCACGCGCGTGAACGGCGCAGGCCAGCCAGCGGAATGATGGACGCGCATGACAGTGTCTCCTCATGTCCGTCGCCACGGAACGCCGTGCGACGGTAGCAACAGCCGGGCGTTGCCGGCCCCTGCCCTGCATGGTAGAAGTCGGCCTGGGTATCCAGAAGTGAAATGTTCAAATGCAAGACAGTGCCAAATCGAATAGAACCCTGTTCGAACTGGACCTGCTGCGGGCGCTGGTGATGGTGGCCGACTGCGGCAGCTTCACCACGGCGGCCACGCGCCTGCATTCGACCCAGTCCACGGTCAGCCAGAAGGTGCGCCGGCTGGAGGAACTGGCCGGGCATCGCCTGCTTGAACGCGGCCATCGCGACGTGCACCCCACTGATGCCGGCCACACCCTGCTCGGCTACGCGCGGCGCATGCTCGACCTGAACGAGGAAATGGCGCAGGCGCTGGCCGGTGCAACGGTGGAGACCGCGGTCCGCATCGGTGTTCCCGAGGACTTCGTCAACGCACAGACCACGCGTATGCTGGCCGCCTTCAGCCGTCGCCACCCGCAGGTGAAGCTGGAGATCAGCAGCGGCCTCAGCCGCGATCTGGCGCAGGGCTTCGACCACGGCGAGCTGGACCTGGTGCTGGTCAAGCAACGCCGCAACAGCCGCCAGGCGGTGCATTGCCGGCGCGAGCCGATGCACTGGATCGACAGCCTGCGCAGCAGCTGCCTGCAGCAGGACCCGCTGCCGCTGGTCACCTTCCCCCCGCGCGGGCTGTACCGCGACGAGATGATCCATGCCGTGGAAGCGCTGGGCCTGCGCTGGCGCATCGCCTTCACCAGCTCGTCGCTGAGCGGCATCCAGGGCGCGGTGGCCGATGGCATCGGCATCAGCCTGCTGCCGCGCCGCGCGGTCAGCCGCGAGCACCGCATCATCGATGGAGAGCGCGAGCTGCCGGTGATCGACAACTACGAGATCGGCCTGCTGCATCGCGCGGACGCCGATGATGCCGTGCGCGCACTGGCCAGCGAGCTGTGGCGGCAGGTGCAACGCGAACCGGACTGACCACAGTAGATCCACGCCTTGCGTGGATGCCTTTCGCGCATCACGCATCGAAACATGGTCACTCCGGCCGTATAGCGGGCAACAATCGCCTCGTAGAGTGCCTGTTGTTTCCGTGCCCCACGGCGCCCTGCCATGTCCGATGAAATCCCTACCCGCTTCGATCCGCTGCCTGCGGCGCTGCAGACGCATCTGCAGCACCAGCGCTCGCTGATCGCCGCGCGCGTGGCGGCCGGCTTCCCGACGTTGCCGGTGCAGTGGCCGCTGGCGGCCAGCACACTGCAGCGCGTGGTCGATGCCGAGCTGATCGATCGTGCCGACTGCGATGGCTGGGAAGCGCTGGGCGTGGCATTCGGTGACACCCTGGCCCAGCGCGTGCCGGGCCTGGCCTGGATGCAGGTCACCGATGCCTGGGGCATCGACGCGGTGCTGCGTTATGCCAACAGCAGCCTGCAGATCGGCGCCAGCACGCTGCTGCTCAAGCGCGCCGAGCAGGGCGAGATCATCGACATCGCCCACCTGCTTGCGTGGCTTGAGGAATTCGTCGCCACCCGCGCCGACGATTACGCCTGACGGCACATCGGGGTAGATCCACGCCATGCGTGGATGAATGAGACCACGCGACGGTGCCATCCACGCCATGACGTGGATCTACAGCCAGCGGCCGTCGACCATCACGCGGCGCTCCACCGGCACTCCGGCCACGGCGGCCGGGCCGTGCTCGGCACGCACGGCCACGAACGTCGCCGGCCGGCCTTCGGCAATGCCATGCTGCGGCAGGCCGATCACCTGCGCGGCGTGGGTGGTGACCATGTCCAGCGCCAGCATCAGGTCGGCGTCGGTGTAGAACCCGGAACGGTAGCCCAGCAACATCGCGCGCTGCAGCAGGTCCCCATTGCCATACGGCCACCAGCAGTCGCGGATGTTGTCATTGCCTGCGAACACGCGCACACCGGCATCATGCAGCGCGCGCAGCGGCGGGAACGGATGATCGCCCGGCGCGTTGCTCATGATCGCCACACCCGCCGTGGCCAGTGCTTCGCCCACCTGCAGCGCGCGCGCCAGCGGCACTTCGCCCAGCGAATAGGCATGGCTGACCGCAACCCGCCCCTGCAGGCTGGCGGCCCGCGTCCGCGCCGCGATGCGCAGCAGCTGGGCCAGGCCGGTTTGGCCGGGCTCGTGCAGATGGATGTCCAGCTGCACGCCGTAACGCTCGGCCAGGCCGAACAGCAGCGCCAGCTGGCCTTCGGCATCACCATCGAGCGTGGTCGGGTCGATCCCGCCGAGCACCTCCACGCCCGCGGCAAGCGCCTGCTCCAGTACGGCGGCGGTGCCGGGACAGGACATCACCCCGGCCTGCGGAAACGCCACCAGCTGGATCCGCATGATGTCGGCGCAGCGCAGTGCCGCCTCGCGCACCGCTTCGAGATGGCCGAGACCGGTGCTGCCGTCGATATCGACATGGCAGCGCATCGCCACCGTACCGAAAGCACTGCATTGGCGGATCAGCGCCTCGGCACGGTCCACCATCGGTGCCGCACCCGCCACCGCCGCCTTCTCCACCGCCAGCCGCTCACGCAGGCTGTTCACCGGCTGGTGCGGGTGCCAACGGTCGCCGACGAAGCTCTTGTCGAGGTGAATGTGGCCGTCGATCAGCCCGGGCAGCACCGCGAAGCCCTGCAGGTCGACGCATTCCGCCCCTTCGACGGGCGTGGCCTCGCCATTGAGCCCGCTGATGCGGCCATCACGGATATGGAAATGCAGTGGCGCACCGTCGCGGTCGACACCGCCATGGACGAACTGGAGGCTCATCGGGAACTCCCGGAATGCCAAGAATGGCGCCATCGTGCGCCTCGCCGCAGCCATCGGCCAACGAAATATCTGGATGGCACGCATTCACCAGAACGATGACTGCCCTGCGACAACCGGTCGCAGCCACGCCGTGCACACCCCTGAACGGGTAACATGGGCGCCTGTTTCCGCTGTGATGCCGCATGGGCCCGTCCGACCGCCACGATCGTCTCCGCCGCTGGCAGGCCGCGTCCCTGCTTGCCGCCGCCCCGATCGCCAGCCTGTCCGCCACCGATGCAGCGGCTGCCGCGCCGCTGCAGTCACCGCCGGGCCAGCAGCGCATCGCCCCGGCAGCGCTGGTCGAGCGCCTGCACCAGCGCGTGCTGTCCGGGCAGAGCGCCACCGCCACGCTGGAACACTGGTGTGCCGAACACGGCCTGGCCGAACAGGCGCGGGTGCGTGCAGTGCGCGTACACGGCCAGGACAAGCCTGCCCCCACCGACGTGCTGCAGGCGCTGGGCGTGAAGCCGGGTACCGACCTGCGCTATCGCCGCGTGCAGCTGGTCTGCGGTAGCCGCGTACTGTCCGAGGCCGACAACTGGTACCTGCCCGGCCACCTCAGCCCGGCCATGAACCAGGTGCTGGACAGCACCGATGAACCGTTCGGTCGCGTGGTCGGCCCGCTCGGTTTCCAGCGCCAGACCTTGGCCGACCAGACGTTCTGGCCGCCGCGGGGCAAAGGCGACCGCGGCGTGATCCTGGAGGTGCGTGCCCTGTTGCGCGACCGCCAGCAGCAGCCTTTCAGCTACGTCATCGAGTCGTACCTGCAGCAGGCACTGCCCTAGGCGAGCGGCGCGCGCCATCACGGCGGATATCGACACAGCAGAAGGCCCGGCAATGCCGGGCCTTTCGTTCGCCTGCCGGATCAGCGGAACCGGTAGTCCAGCTGCACCCAGTACTGGCGGCCATACGGGTCGTAGTTGCCGACCGGGTAGAACGGCCAGCCGCCACCGTTCTTGTCCGCCGGCGGGCGGCTGTCACGCAGGTTGTTGACGATCACGCCCACCGACAGGTTCTCGCCGAACTGGCGGAACACGCTGGCGTTGTACGTCATGTACGGCGCGATGCGGCCACTGCCATCGGTCTTCGGCAGCGAGCCGAAGCGGTTGCCGTACAGCGTGGTGGTCCAGTCACCCTGGTTCCAGGTGATGCTGCCGTTGGCCTTGCTGCGCCACTGGTAGTCATCCAGCGAATTGCGGATGTCACGCTCCGGATCATCGGAGAACTGCCGGTATTTGTGCTCCAGCACCACGGTGTAGGCCAGGCGCGTGGTGAAGCGGCCATAGCGACCGGCATCGAAACGCCAGTTGCCCTTCAGGTCCAGGCCGCGAACCGATTCAGAGGCGGCGTTGATCGGATTGATCAGCACACGGGTCACCTGGTCCGGCTGCACGGTTGCATTGGACGGGTTGCGGATCACACGCGACAGCGCGTCCTGGCACAGCGGTGAGCCGATGTCACGCGCTTCGCCGCCCAGCGTCTTTCCCAACCGGCAATCGGCCTCGTCGCGCAGGATGCGGCTGGTATCGAGGCTGGTCACCTCGTTGTCGATGCGGATGTCGTAGTAATCGGCACTGAAATCCAGGCCAGCCGCCGGCGACCAGACCACGCCGAAGCCATACGACTTGGCCGATTCCGGCTGCAGCTGCGGGTTGGCACGGTTGCTGTAATCGATCGACAGGCCGTTGTAGTCGCAGTTGTCATACGACTGGCCTGCGGTGCGGCAGCGCCAGTAATCAGTCATGCCCGGGTTGTAACCACGCGTCTCGGTCGCGAACACGTAGTTCATGTCCGGCGCCCGGAAGCTGGTGGCAGCGGTACCACGGATCAGCAGGCTCTCGATCGGGCGGAACTCGACGCCAAAGCTCCAGGTCGCCTTGCCGATGTGCTCACCACCGGCTCGGTACTGGTCATAGCGCCCGGCCAGGGTGGTGGTCAGCGACTGCAGCAACGGCAGCTGCAGCTCCACGCCGGCAGCATAGCGGTCGCGCTCGCCACCGGCACCAATACCGGCGCTGGTGTTCCAGAATTCACCGGTGCCCAGTCGCGGGTCCGGTCGATTGCGATAGCCCTGGTTGCCAGCTTCGACCACCGCGGCCAGCGCAGCGTCGCCACCGGGCAGTGCGAACAGCCGGCCGTTGACGCTGGCGCTGACGGTCTGCAGCCACGCCGCGTTGCGGCTCTCCTGGTAGCCGGACAGGCTCTGGTACTCGTTCGGGCTCAGCGGCTGGAACAGGCGCGCGGGATCCGGCGCATAGACCTCTACGCCATTGCGCACGCCCAGCTTCGGGCCCAGCAGGTATTCGTTGATACCGGCCAGCAGCACCGGGCGGCGGGTGCGGTTCTCGTAACGCGAACGGCTGTAGACCGCCTCATAGTCCCAGCCACTGTCGCCGATCTGGCCGCGCGCGCCGACGTTGAATGACCACGAGTTTTCCAGGAAGCGGTTGGCATTGCGCGGCAGGCCACCGATTTCCTCGGGCGCAAACCGGCGGTACCAGCTTTCCAGGTTGCCGGTGGTCTGGTTGTAGAAGTAGTTGCGGGCCGAGGTCCAGGTGGGCGCACGGGTGTTGTTGGTGATGCGTGCGCTGCCCACGGCCAGATCGGCGAACAGGTCGGTGGTCTCGTTGACGTGGAAGGTCAGCAGGCCGTAGCCGTTGAGGTTGCGCTTCTCGGTCTGCACCGTCCAGTAGCTGGCGGCGGCCTCGTTGCTGCCGCAATACCAGCCCTGGCGCGGGTTGAAGGCACGGAACACGCTGCCGCCATAGATATCCGACGCCGCGTCGCAGCCATTGGCGCCCGGATCGATGTTGCGACCGGTCGCGGCGTTGCGGCGATACGCGATCGCGGTCGCCTGCGGCGCCTTGCCAGCCGGGTCATCATCCAGCGAGTCCATGAAATCGCGCTGGCGCGCATGGATCGCCTTGCGCACATCGAACTCGAAGCCGAACAGCGCATCCCAGCGCTCGCCGGAACTGCCACCAACCACCTGCGCGCGCTGGTTGTCGCCACCGCCCTGCTGGGTGCCGCCGGCCCGCACGTTCACGTCCACACCCTCAAAGCGGTCCTTGAGGATGATGTTGACCACGCCGGCGATGGCGTCGGAGCCATACACCGCCGACGCACCGGCCGCCAAGACCTCGATGCGCTCGATCAGCGCACTGGGAATGTTGGCCAGGTTGACCACGTTCACCGAGCCCTCGTAGGCCAGCGGGTAGTCGGCCTGGCGGCGTCCGTTGACCAGCACCAGCGTGCGGTTCGGGCCCAGCCCGCGCAGGTTGATGGTGTTGGCGGCCGGAGTGAAGGTGTTGCCGAAGTCCTCACCCTGCACGTTGCCGGTGTTTTCGGTCAGGGCGCTCAGCGCGTCGAACGCGTTGCGGTAGCCCTGCGCGTCGATCTGCTCGCGGCTGATCACGGTCACCGGCGACGGCCCTTCGACACTGGCGCGCGGAATGCGCGAGCCGGTGACCTTCACTTCCTGCAATGAGGTGGGTGCGCTTTCCTGCGCGAAGGCCGGCGACGAGACCAGCATCAGGGACGACAGCGCGAGCACCAGCGGACGCGGGCGCAGCGCCTTGTGGGAGGCAGACATGGGCTTCCTGGGGGAGTTGGACGGGTGGTATGGGACCGGAGGCCTGCGCGGCGCATAACGATCCCGTAACAAAAGTGTCCTGAATGGATGGTTTCAACGGAAATGACCAGCCCTGATGGACTTATGCCTGAACCGAATCAGGCTCCGCCCGGTGGTCGTCGCGTTTTTGCAATCTTTTGAATGGTCTGGCGAACCGGGCATTGCCATCGTTCCGGGGATGATGACCCCGTACCCCACATCCCCCCTCCCCCCGCTGCGCCCGGTGTTGCGCCGTCACCTGCTGCAGCTGCAGGCCGCACCGGTCACCCTGCGCCCGTTCCAGCGTACCGACCTGCCGCGCTGGCGCCTGTTCGATGACCGCCGCCGGCGCGGCCGCCGCCATCCGGCCGGTATCGACGAAGAAGCCCGCTTCCTTGCCCACATGCATCGCTCGCGGCTGGAGCAGGACAACGACCAGCTGCTGCTGGGTGTGTTCGATGACGAGCACGGCACTGTCCTGGACCAGCTGCATGTCCGCCTGCAGTCCCTGCATACGCGCTGCGCCGAGCTGCTGTCGCTGCAGCATTGGCACCCGCACGTGGATGCAGCGCTGCGCGCGCTGTGCCCGTTCCTGTTCGAGGATGTGGGCGTGCACCGCCTGTTCGTGATGCTGCCACCGGACTGCAGTGACCCGTTCGCCACTGCGCTGCACGCCTTCGGCTTCGAGCACGAAGGCCTGCTGCGCGACCATCATCTGGATCTGGATGGCTGGCAGGATCGCCAGCTGCTGGCGCTGACTGCACCGGTCTGGCGCAGCCGCCAGCAGCCACCGGGTTAGCGGACCCGCTCCAACGCGTCGCCTGCGCCGGTCAGCACCGAGCAGGCGTGGTCCTGCAGTTCTTCGGCGCTGGCCTCGTTGCCGGTGCCGGCGTCCACCCGGGTCGCCAGCAGGATGAAGCCCGGGCCGCCCTGCACGGCGTCCCGGCCGGCCACGACCAGGCTCCACTGACCAACGTCGTCCACGCCTGCGAGGTCGTAAGCCAGCAGATTGAGCGGATTGGCGGTCAGTTCCGCGCCCGCCAGCAGGCGTGCCTGGTATTGATGGCCGCGCAGCAGGACCGGCAGCGGTGCCCAGCGGCTGCCGAGGGCGGCAGCATGCGTGTCCAGCGCCTGCAGCACGTCGGCGCGCAGGCAATCCACGTGGATATGCAGCTGGTGCTGCGAGCGGCCGTGCGGCGAGTTCAACGCCAGGCTGGCGACGTTGCGCGGCAGTGGTTGCCGCAGGGCCTGTTCGGTGTGGCTGCGCGCCTGCCAGGCGGCAGCGAAGTAGTTCGGTGCACCACGCTGGTACAGGCTGCGGCTCTCGATACCGCTGACCTTGTCCAGCGGCATCAGCAGGAACTGGTAGTCGCCGTGCGCATCCTTGACCAGCACATCGCGGCGGTCTGCGGCTGTCTCCACGTGCAGGCAGTCGCCGCGTGGACCTTCGGCGCCCCGGCAGTCACGTTCGATCAATCGCCACAATGCATCGGAATGGGCCGGCGGCGGCGGCGCACTGGCACAGGCGGACAACAGCAGCAGGGACGACAGCAGGAAGGGGCGCAGGGACACGGCAACGACTCACGGAGCAGGCACGGCAGACAGCACCGCGCTGCATTCTAGCCAGTGCGAAGCTGCAATCAGTAGGTGCCGAACGGCACTTCAACCACGATCGGGGCGGCACCCTCGCCGGCCTGCAGGCTGTAGCGGTCCAGCGCCCCATCGTCATCGGCGTGCGGCTGGCGCTGGAAATGCAGCGGGTAGCGGGTGTCCCCCAGGCGCACGGCGCTGCCGTCGGCCTCCAGCGCGGCACCTTCCGGAATCAGCAGCCCGCCCAGGTCACTGTAGGCGCCAGGCACATCGGCAAAGCTGTAGTCGGCCAGCTCGTCCACCCGCTGCATCGCATAGACGTGCGGCACATAGGGACGTGCGGGGCTGCGGCCATTGCTCAGGTCGGTCACCCAGGCCTGCGGCAGGTGGTACTGCTCGCGCAGCGCGGCCACGCCCAGCGAGGGGCTGGCCACCTGCAGGCAGCACACCGTGCGCTTGCCTTCGCGGTCAAGAATGGCGAAACGGTCACCGCGGGTGGCCGCCTGCGGCAGCATGGCGAAGGCCAGGTTACGCTGGGCCGGTGCGTAGCCGGATTCGGTCTGCAGGTTGCGCCAGGCACCGAATACCGGGGTTTCGACCGGCGCGGGTTCCGGATCGGCAGCGGAGGCGGCAAACGCTACGCCCAGCAACGACAACACCAGCGCCGTCATCGTCTTGTCCTTGCCGCGGAAACTGCCTGCCGTCATACCGTATCCAACACCTGCGCCGGAAAGGCCCGGCCTGCCCGCTGGCGTATTGCCAGCCATTGCTCCCACTATGCAATGACCACGCTGTGCCGGCAATGACCGGGGTGCTGACGCCTTTCGCACGCTCGGTGCTATCGTTCCCGCCATCTTCCCCTGCGCAGGAGCGCTCGCATGTCTGCATTCCGTCTGTCCCTGTTGCTGCCGGCCTCTGCCCTGCTGCTGTCGGCCTGCGTCAGCACCCCTGGCCCGGAAGTCAAAGGCAGCGGCCGCTGCGACGCCAGCCAGCTGGGCTGGGCGATCGGCCAGCCGGCCAACGAGCCCAACATCCGCCGCCTGTCCCGCGAGAGTGGTGCCGGCCTGGTCAACCCGATCGGCCCCAGCACCATCACCACCAAGGACATCCGCCAGGACCGCCTGCGCGTGTTCGTGGACAAGGACAACGTCATCACGTCCACGCGCTGCGAGTAAGCGCCACCACCGCATTTGTAGGGTCGAGCCATGCTCGACTGGCTTTTCGCGCCGCCCATCCGAAGACCCGTCGAGCATCGGTCGACTCTACAATTCAGGGTTCGGTATAGCCGGCACAGTCCGGCAGTGCCTGGTCCGGGTGGAACATGCCCGCCCCGAAGCGGAACAGCCGCGTGTAGGTACACGCCGGGTCCTGTTCGATGCGCAGATCCTGCTTCTTCAGCGCCCCCCTGGCCAGCGAATCCTCGAAGCGCGAAACACCGGCCGGGTACCGGGTCGCCACGGTCTGGTAGCGCAGCACTGGCATGCCCTCGGCAACCGTATCCAGCGCCAGCTTCGCCGAGAACCCGTATTCGTCGTGGCAGGCACCGGCGCGCTGCTTGATGTCCTGCTCGCTGAAACAGGCGCGGATCATCGCATTGCCCAGCCATGGCACGGTCAGCACGTCGTCGTCCACCTGGATGTCGTCCTGCAGGTGACGCACGCGTGCCAGCTGCAGCGTGGACGCGTCGGCACCTCCACCGGAGTACATGGTGCTGAACTTGACGATGCCACCCACCAGCACATTCTGGCGGGCGCGCTGCTGCGGGTCGGTCACCGGTTCATCGCTGCCCACGCCAGGGGCCAGCCTCACGATCCATGGCCACAGCGACAGCTCGCTTTCCTGCGGCACGTCGATGCTGACGTGGTAGGTGTGCGGCTTGCCCTGGCCCGGTGCCTTCTCAAGCACTTCCAGCACGGTCGGCCGGTTACCCTCCTCGGCAACCGGCTGCACGCGTACGCACCAGTTGCCGTCCCGCGTGCAGTCATAAAGCCCCGACGGTCCAGTCTCACTCGCGATCAGTACCTGTCCCAGCGGCTCCATCACGTTGCCGGCGGCATCGCGCTGCTGCGGCAGGATCGCGCTCTGGGCCAGCGCCAGCAGCGGGGTCGCCAGCAATGCAGTGCACAGGGTGGCGCAGACGGCGGCGGTGGGCATGGATGGCTCCTGCGGATGGGCTTCCGATGGTAACCGTTGCCCGGGCGGCGTCGAGCCATGCTCGTCTGCTGTCTGTCGGCAGGAGCAGCCGAGCATAGGGTCGGCTCTACATCATCCGCAATCGCAGCCACCCCAGCCCTTGGCTTTCGACGTCTGGCCAATGCCCGGATTGAACGTATTGCTCGGGTCCAGCTGCCTGTAGAACCCGGCCAGCGCCGGCTTGGCCGGGTACAGGTGACCGACATTGTGCTCGGCCGGGTACTCGGCACCACGCTGGTCCAGCAATGCCCACATTGCGTGCTCGATCGCCATCGGGTCTTCACCCTTGCGCGCGATGTAGTCCTGGTGGAACACGTGGCACAGGAAGTGCCCGTAATACAGCTTGTGCAGCAGGCGGCCGTCGATATCGGCCGGCAACTGCTCGAACCAATCGGCATCATCTCGGCGCAGGGCAATGTCCAGCGCCACGATGTCCTGCACCTGCCCGCGATGCACTTCGCGGTAGCGCACCGCGGCACCGGCCACGGCGAAGCGATGCAGGAACGCCTTGCGCCCCTCCTCCGCGGTGCAGTGGAAATAGCCACCTTCGTGGCCAGTGAAGAAGTCGCGCAGCCAGGCCTCGGTTTCTGCTGCGTCCTGCGCGGAGACCTTCAGCAACAGATGATGCTCATAACGCTGGCGGAACTCGCCCATGCGCTTGGGCAGGTGCGAAGGCAGCAGGCCGGTCAGCACCTGCATCACCCGGTCGGTCACCCCACGCAGGCCCAGCCGTTCGAACCAGCCGTCGACGCGGCTCTTCAATGCGAACGCGGCAGGTACACGTGCGGTGCCGAGGCGGTCGATCAGCAGGAAGCTGTCCTTGCCGTAGCGCTCGCCGATGTCGTAGGCATCGCGGTGGATGTACTCACCGGCAATCGGCAGGCGCTTGAAGCCGGTCAGCAGCTGGCGACGGATCGCCGTGAGGCTGTCGGTGCGGTTGCTGCCGATGTAGAAGACTTCGGCGGCCTCCTTTTCGAAGGTATCCAGGCGCACCGCGAACACCGCCAGCTTGCCGGCCGAACCGGCAGCCTCGTAGTGGCGGCTGGGATCAGCATTGAAGCGCGCCGGGGTATCGGCGTCGACCTTGCGCACTTCGTCGGCGTAGCGCGGATCGGAGGCTGCGCGGCCGTCGCCGTCCCCCACATCCGACGCACTGTAGTCGCCTGCCTGCAGGCGCTGCAGGATCTGCTCGGGCGTATCGCCCAGCGCGATGCCGAGATGGTTGACCAGCTGTAGTTGGCCCTGCGCATCGACCCGCGCGTACAGCGCCAGCTCGGTGTAGGCCGGGCCACGGCGCACCAGCGCGCCGCCGGAGTTGTTGCAGATGCCGCCCAGCACCGAGGCGCCGATGCAGGACGAGCCGATCACCGAATGCGGTTCACGGCCCAGCGGTGCCAGCGTCTGCTCCAGGCGGTCGAGCGTGGCACCGGGCAGGCAGAGCACCTGGCGGCCTTCGTTCAACAGCTGGATGCCGGTCAGGCGCAGCGTGCTGACCAGCACGATCGGCCGGCCGTAGTCATCGCCGTCCGGGGTCGAGCCACCGGTCAGCCCGGTATTGGCCGCCTGCAGGATGATCGCCACCCCACCCTGCACCGCTGCCTGCAGCACGCGCCACAGTTCCAGCAAGGTACCCGGGCGCACCACCGCCAGTACCGGGCCATCGCCGAAGCGGTAGCCGCGACGGAAGCGGCGCGTGGCCTTGTCGCCGGTCAGTACATGGCGGCTGCCGACCGCGTCGCGCAACTGTGCCAGCACGGCATCGTGGCCACTCATGGCAGGCTGACCAGCGAATCGCGGCCGATGTCAGCGATGCGACGCGCACCGGTCAGTGTCATCGCCACGCGCATCTCCTTGGCGATCAGGTCCAGCAGGTTGGCCACGCCGGCCTCGCCCTGCGCGGCCAGCGCATAGACGAAGGCACGCCCCAGCAGCACGGTATCGGCACCGAGCGCCAACATGCGCACCACGTCCAGGCCGGTACGGATGCCCGAATCGGCGAGAATCTTCAGATCGCCCTGTACTGCGTCGGCAATCGCCGGCAGTGCGCGTGCGGTGGACAGCACGCCGTCCAGCTGGCGGCCACCGTGGTTGGAGACCACGATGCCATCGGCACCGAACCTGACCGCATCACGCGCGTCATCCGGGTCGAGGATACCCTTGATCACCATCGGGCCCTTCCAGAATTCGCGGATCCACTCCAGGTCCTTCCAGGAAATGGAGGGATCGAAGTTGCTGCCCAGCCAGCCGATGTAATCCTCCAGCCCGGTCGGGTTGCCACGGTAGGTGGAGATGTTGCCCAGATCATGCGGACGGCCGAACAGTCCCACGTCCCACGCCCAGTGCGGATGGGTGATGGCCTGGCCGATACGGCGCAGCGAGGCATTCGGGCCGCTCATGCCGGAGTGTGCATCGCGGTAGCGCGCGCCCGGCACCGGCATGTCCACGGTGAACACCAGCGTGGTCACGCCCGCGGCCTGCGCCCGCTCCAGCGCGTTGCGCATGAAGCCACGGTCGCGCAGCACGTACAGCTGGAACCACATCGGCCGCTGGATGGCCGGTGCCACTTCCTCGATCGGGCACACCGATACGGTCGACAGCGTGAACGGAATGCCGCGGCTGTCGGCCGCGCGCGCTGCCTGCACTTCACCGCGCCGGGCGTACATGCCGGTCAGGCCGACCGGCGCCAGCGCCACCGGCATCGCCAGCGTTTCGCCGAACAGCTCGGTTTCCAGGCTCAGGTCGGACATGTTGCGCAGGATGCGCTGGCGCAGCGCGATGTCGGACAGGTCGGAAACGTTGCGCTTCAGCGTGTGCTCGGCATACGCGCCGCCATCGATGTAGTGGAACAGGAACGGCGGCAGCCGGCGTTGCGCTGCAGCACGGTAATCGGTGGAGGCGGAGATGATCATGGGGTCAACCGTGTGGGGAAGGCAGACGCGAGGCCCGCGCACGCCGGGCTTCGTTGTCATCGAGCGTGCGCAGCGTGGTGTGCACGAACTCGAGGTGGGCATGCGCGGCGGCGCGCGCGCGTTCGGGGTCGCCGGCCAGCACCGCGTCCATCATCTCGCGGTGCTGGTCGGACAGCGGCGAGAAGGTCCTCGCCGAGGTGTAGAGCTTTTCGCGGCTCTGCGAGATGTTGGTCTGCAGCAGTTCGAACAGGCCGCGCATCACCTGCAGAAGGACCAGGTTGTGCGAGGCCTCGGCGATGGACAGGTGGAAGGCTGCGTCGGCCTCCGCTTCACCGGTGGGGTCGTCCTTGCCGTGCGCGTCCATCATGGTCTGGAAGGCCTGCGCGATGCGCGTGCGGTCCTCGTCGGTGGCACGCAGCGCCGCATGCCAGGCGGTGGCGCCTTCCAGCGCATGGCGGATCTCCAGTACGTCGAAGCGGTATTCCGGGTCGCCCTGGAACAGCGGCAGGTACGGCGCCAGCGGTTCATCCAGCGCCTGCCGCGCGCGCGCCGCCGGTTCGGCCACGTAGGTACCGCCACCAACCCGTGCGGTCAGCAGGCCCTGGCTGGCCAGCTGCGCGATGGCTTCGCGCAAGGCCGTGCGCGAGACCCCCAGCTGCACCGCCAGGGTGCGCTCGGCCGGCAGCCGGTCACCCGGCTGCAGCCGCTGTTCCTGCACCAGGCCGCGCAGCTGTGCGGCCACCTTGTCCGAAATGCGTTGCATGCTCATGGCGCCATTGTGGCCCGAAGCGCGCAGCGGGTGGTCGGCCAGCCGTGCATGGCTCAGGGGATCATCCAGGTCAGCCAGTAGGCCTGGGCCAGGGTGATCAGGCCGACCATGGTGGTGAAGACCAGGCTGTGCTTGACCGTGAAACGGAACAGGTCCGACTCCTTGCCGGCCAGGCCGACCGCCGCGCAGGCAATGGCGATCGACTGCGGCGAGATCATCTTGCCGGTGACACCACCGGTGGTGTTGGCCGCCACCAGCAGCACGTCGGACACGCCGATCTGCTGTGCTGTGGTCGCCTGCAACGCCGAGAACAACGCATTGGACGAGGTGTCCGAGCCGGTCAGGAACACGCCCAGCCAGCCCAGGAACGGTGAGAAGAACGGGAACGCGTCGCCGGTATGCGCCAGCGCCAGGGCCAGCGTGGCAGACAGTCCCGAGTAGTTGGCGATGAAGGCGAACGCCAGCACCATGCCAATCGAGTAGATCGGCATGCGCAGCTCACGCACGGTCTCGCCGAAGGTCTGCAGCGCCGACCGGGCCGGCATGCGCAGCGCGATGATGGCGATCACCCCGGCCAGGATGATCGAGGTACCGGTGGCCGAGAACCAGTCGAACTTGTAGACGGCGTCATAGCTCAGCGGCGCATCCACGATCGGTGGCATCTTCTGCACCAGCTGGTCCAAGCCTGGCACCGGGATCTTCAGCACCCAGCCTTCCAGCGGGCCATCCGCCGCGAACAGCGATTTGAACGGCTTGATGCTCCACAGCGTGACCATCGCGGTGAGGATCAGGAACGGCGACCATGCCCTGGCGATCTGGCCGACGCTGTAGCGCGGCGCCTCCAGTGCCTGTGCGGTCGCCTCGGCGCTGGTTTCGGTATCGAAGCGGAAGATCCGTACCGGCTTCCAGCGGCGCAGGAACAGGGTCAGGCAGACCAGCGACGCCAGCGAGGCGGTGATGTCCGGCAGTTCCGGACCGATGAAGTTGGAGGTCAGGTACTGCGCGATGGCGAAGGAGCCACCGGCCACCAGCACCGCCGGCCAGGTTTCCTTGATGCCACGCCAGCCATCCATGATCGCCATGATCCAGAACAGCACGATGACGGTCAGGAACGGCAGCTGGCGGCCGGCCATCTGGCCGATCTCGAAGGCATCCAGGCCGGTGACCTGCCCGGCCACGATGATCGGAATGCCCATTGCACCGAACGCCACCGGCGCGGTGTTGACGATCAGGCACAGGCCGGCGGCATACAGCGGCTTGAAGCCCAGCCCGACCAGCAGCGCCGCAGTGATCGCCACCGGCGCACCGAAACCGGCCGCGCCTTCCAGGAAGGCACCAAACGCGAAACCGACCATCAGCATCTGCAGGCGCTGGTCTTCAGTCACCGACAGGATCGAGGCGCGGATGATGTCGAACTGACCGGTCTTGACCGAGACCTTGTAGAGGAACACCGCGCCGATGATGATCCACGCGATCGGCCACAGGCCGTAGACGAAGCCGAAGCCGGCCGCGCCCAGCGCCTGGCTCAACGGCATGCGGTAGAACAGCAGGGCCACGCCAAGCGCGATGGCCACGGTGATGGTGCCGGCCAGCCAGCCCTTCATGCGCAGCACGGCCAGGGCAACGAAGAAGAACGCGATCGGCAGCAGCGCGATCAGGCTGGACAACCACAGGTTGCCGGCGGGGTCGTACAGGTGTTGCCAGGGCTGCATGAAGACTCTCGACTGGATGCGGAAGGTGCCCCACCGCAGGCGGTGGATCGCCGTGGCTGATTATTGGTCGTACCAATAATGGTTTCGATCAGACCACTTGCAGCGGATTTAACCGCCACTCCGACGGAGAGCCTATTAGACCATAGGGCTAGATGCCATATTGGTCCGACCATAAAGATCGCCATGGTAGTGCCGGCCGCTGGCCGGCAATTCGAGATTCCCTACGAGATCCGTTTCTCCAACCGCCGCATCACCGCCAGCACCAGCACGCATAGCACGCTCACCCCGATCGCGATCACGTACTTGCTGATCCCCACCGCAATCCCGATGGCCGCCGCCATGATCAGCGAGCTGGCCGTGGTCAGGCCGCTGACCTGGTCCTCGCGTGACCCACGCAGGATGGTGCCAGCGGCAACAAAGCCGACACAGGCCACCACCGCTTCGATCAGGCGCACCGGATCAACCTGCAGCAGGTCGCGGTAACGCTCCTGCTGGAAATGCTCGGCCACCGAGTCGCCAAGGCCGACGATCAACGCGGCGGCCCCTGCGATCAGCATGTGCGTACGCAGGCCAGCGGCGTGCTTGCCCATCTCGCGCTCGACGCCGAGCACGCCGCCGAACAGCATCGCTGCGGCAACGCGCAGCAGGATCGAGACATCCTGGGTGAGTTCCATGGCAAAGGCTCCGGGGGTTTTTCCCGGAGCGTTGCTCGGCGGTCGTGGGACGGCGGTGAAGGCGATGGCACGCCTTCTTCACCGCGCGCATTCATCCACGCATGGCGTGGATCTACTGACCGCATTCGCTCACTGCGCCAGGTAGCCACCATCGATGGCGTAGTACGCGCCGGTCGCGAACGACGCATCGTCGCTGGCCAGCCAGGCCACCAGCGCCGCCACTTCCTCGGCAGTACCCAGCCGCTTCAAGGCGTGACGGCCTTCCAACGTGGCGCGCACCTTCGGGTCCATCTTCTCCAGCAGCGGTGTGCTGATGAAGCCCGGGCCGACCGCGTTGACACGAACGCCGTCGGCGGCATGTTCCCAGGCGGCGGTCTGGGTCAGCCCGACCACGCCGTGCTTGGCGGCCGCATAAGCGGTGGAACCGGCATACCCCACCTGGCCCAGGATCGAGGCCATGTTGATGATGCTGCCGCCGGTTCCAGCGGCTCGCATTGCCCGGATCTGCGCACGCTGGCACAGGAACACGCTGGTCAGGTTGACGTCGATGACCCGCTGCCAGCCATCGATCGGATAGTCACCGCTGCTGGCGGCCGGCCCGCCGATACCGGCGTTGTTGACCGCCACATGCAGGCCGTCGAGTTCCTTGATCGTGCGCTGCACCGCCGCCTCCACCGCTGCGTCGTCGGTGACGTCCAGCGCGATGCCAATCGCCTGTGCACCGGCATTGCGCAACTGCGCCACGGTGGCATCCACCGCATCCTGCTTCAGGTCCCAGACCGAGATCCGCGCGCCGGACGCCGCCAAGGTCTGCGCCACGGCCAGACCAATGCCGGACACGCCGCCGGTCACGATCGCGGTCTTGCCGGTGAGTTGGTAATCAATCATCTGCGTTCTCCATCAGTGGGGGTATCGAAGTGGCCTGCAGCAGCCAACTACCCCACCCTACGCGCGTGCCTGTGATGGCCTGGCTGACACCGCGTCTACGGGTGATCGTTCCACCCATGAAACCTCAACTCAAGTTGATGTATGGAATTACGTACGGATATGCATGCAAAACGCCGGCGTATGCTCGGCGGCATTTTCACTTTGGCCGTAATCGTCAATCGTTTTGACCCTATTGGAATCAAAAGCGCGCGAATCGAGGCGACAATGGGAAACGTTTCCAGTTTCTTCGACACACTCCATTCAATCTGGCGTTTCCCCAGCCATCCAGAGTGCCCACGCCACTGCTTCCCAGCATGCCTGCGCGGGTAACGACCGGATCTGCATCTGCGTTGCAGAGCGCGTGGGCGAGGTAATGCCAGCGTCCACCTCCAAAGTACGTGCCGAGCGATGTCCCGATACTTCACTTTTGCCGATTACCGCCGCTTTGGCCACCGTCATGGCTTCGATTACCGCGCTGACCCGGAACACCTGCGCGACGACCAGTGGGCCGGCCATGGCGAGGTCAACGAGCAGTTCCTGCGCGGCGGCATGAGCCTGATCGCCTCCGACGTCCATAATCGCTTTCCTTATGTAGCGACCGCCCAGCAGAGTCCCGGCCTGGCCATCCGCGTGATGCTGCAGGGCCAGGTCGATGTGCGCATTCCGCGACGCGGTGGTTTCACCCTGCGCGCCGGCACGGCGATGACCGCGCACCACCGCGAGCAGGTCGAGATGACCGGTGCGCATCCCGGCGAAACGCGCATGCGCGGCGTCAGCGTCATGGTGCCCGGCCAGATCGATCCGGATCTGTTCCATCTGCCGCAGCTGGAGACCGCGCTCAACAGCCACCTGGAATGCCGCCACTGGGCCATTCCGCATACCCTGCTGCCGGTACTCGGCCAGTTGTTCGACAGCCCATGGGAAGATGGCATCGACGCCTTGTGGCGCGAGGGCGTTGCTCTGCAGCTGCTGGCCGTTGGCCTGAAGGCCGAGGATCTGCAGACCGACCCTGTACGAACGCTGCGGGCCGGCCAGCGCGAGCGCCTGGAGCGCGTGCGTGCCTACCTGCATGACGAGCCCAGTCACGCCCATAGCCTGGTCGAGCTGGCCCAGCTGGCCTGCATGAGCCCCAGCTCGCTGCGCCGTCATTTCGCCCAGCAGTACGGCTGCTCGGTGTTCGACTACCTGCACGAGCAGCGCATGCGCCACGCCGAACAGGGCCTGCGCGAGGACGGCTGGACGGTCGAGCAGGCCGCCGCCGCCAGCGGCTACCGTCATCCCAGCAACTTCGCCGCGGCATTCCGCAAGCGTTTCGGCCTGGTCCCCAGCCGCTGGCGCACGGGCCCTTCGAAGGTGGGGTGAGGCCTGTGCCCTGGTAGGTGTCGACCTTGGTCGACACGCTCCCGCGCCATCGCGGATGCCGGCCAGCGGCCGGCACTACCCCACCCGCCTGAATCGACATGCCATGGCTCCGCCTTGGCAGGTGTCGATCTTGGTCGATCGGCATGCCATGGCCCAGCCTTGGTAGGTGTCGACCTTGGTCGACACGCTCCTACGCCATCGCGAATGCCGGCCAGCGGCCGGCACTACCACACCCGCCTGAATCGACCTGCCATGGCTCCGCTCTGGTGGGTGTCGACCTTGGTCGACACGCTCCCGCGCCATCGCGGATGCCGGCCAGCGGCCGGCACTACCGCGTGCTGCCGGGCTATGCCCGGCGTCATCCTCTCCGCCTCAATACACCGGCAGATCGATGTAGCTCGCCTGCGCCGCGCTGTGCCAGACCCGCTGCGTGGCCTTCTGGTAATCGCCTGGCTTGGCCAGGTACATGTTCGGCACGTAGGTCTGCGGGTTGCGGTCGTACAGCGGGAACAGGCTGGACTGCACCTGCACCATCACCCGGTGGCCCTTCTGGAACGTGTGGTTGGCGTTGGGCAGGTCGAAGCGGTACGGCAGCACCTGGTTCGCCGCCAGCGGCTTCGGATCGCTGAAGCTTTCGCGGTAGCGGCCACGGAAGATCGCCAGCGACACCGGCAGCTCGTAACCACCCATCTCCGGCGTCGACGCTTCCTGGTCCGGATACACGTCGATCAGCTTCACCACCCAGTCACTGTCGGTGCCACTGGTCGAGGCCTGCAGGTGCACTACCGGCGCGCCGCCGATGCGCAGCGGCGCGGTCAGCGGTTCGGTGATGAAGGTCAGCACGTCCGGGCGACCATCGACAAAGCGCTGGTCCTTGACCAGCCAGGTGGTCCACATGTCGCGGTCACCGAAGCGGACCGGACGCGGCACGAACGGCACCGGCTTGGCCGGGTCGGACACGTACTCCTCGAAGTCACCCTCGCCCGCCGCCGGCGCCTGGAATGCCAGCTTGCCGCCGGCCCGCAGGTACAGCGGCTTGCTGCTGGCGGCACAGCCCTTGTCGCAGCTGCGCGGCCAACCCTTCAGGCGATCCCAGTGGTTTTCGCCGGTGTTGTAGATCAGCACCGGCGGCGTGTCCGCCTTCGGCGCACCGTCCACCAGGTACTGGTCGAAGAACGGCTTGAGTACATCATGGCGGAACTGCAGCGCGGTATCGCCGTCGAACTTCAGCGCGCCCAGCTCACTGCCGCTGTAGTTCACCTGGCTGTGCCGCCACGGCCCCATCACAAGGTAATTGCGGTTGTTGCCGCTGTCGCGCCCTTCCATTGCCTGGTAGGCGTGGTTGGCGCCCCACATGTCCTCCTGGTCCCACAGGCCCTGCAGCCACATGGTCGGCACCTTCAACGGTGTTTTCGCCATCACCGCGTCCAGCGCCTGACCCTGCCAGAAGCCGTCATAGGCCGGGTGCTCGACCAGCTTCTTCCACCAGGTCAGCTGGTCCACGCCGGTGAAGCGCGCGTAGTCGCCAGCCGAACCGATCCGCAGGAAAGTGCTGTAGTCGTCATAGCCGAGGCTGGGCAGCGGCGTACCCTTGCCGCGCTTCTCGGTCTGCATCGCGAAATAGTTGAAGTTGACCTGGCGGAACGCACCGTAGTTGAGCCAGTCGTCGCCCATCCAGCCATCGACCATCGGGCTCTGCGGTGCGGCCACCTTCAGCGCCGGATGCGGGTCGGTCAGCGCCATCACCACGGTGAAGCCCTCGTACGACGAGCCGAGCATGCCGACCTTGCCATTGCTCTCCGGCACGTTCTTCACCAGCCAGTCGATGGTGTCCCAGGCGTCGGTGGAGTGGTCGACTTTGGTGTTGTTCAACGGCCCGCGCAACGGCCGGGTCATCACGTAATCGCCTTCGGAGCCGTACTTGCCACGGATGTCCTGGAACACGCGGATGTAACCGCCGTCGACGAACACCTCGTCGCCCTGCGGCAGCAGGTCGCGCATGCGCGGCGAATCACTGCGGCTGGCGCGGCCAGCGGCATCGTAGGGCGTGCGGGTCAGCAGGATCGGGGCATTGCGGGCGCCCTTGGGCACCACGATCACCGTATACAGCTTGGTGCCATCGCGCATCGGCACCATCACCACGCGCTTGTCGTAGTCACGACCGACATCGGGGGCAACGAAGGGCTTGCCGCTGATGTCCGGGGTCATCGGCGGGGTATCGGCAGCCAGCACGGTGCTGGACAGGCAAAGGGCAATGGCTACAGCGACGGCACGCACACGCATGGACAACCCCTCCCGGCAGGAAAGCCTCAAGCCTACTCCTGCCTTGAGCCGTGAGGTGTGGGCGGGCTTTGCATTCTGCGGCGGATGCAGGCAGGACTGATGGCACATGTGCCCGCAGTGCCGCCGCGCTCGCCAACAACCGGTAGTGCCGGCCGCTGGCCGGCAACTTCATGATCCTGGGGCGCGTTACGCGGTTGCCGGCCAGCGGCCGGCACTACCGGTCAGGCCATCGGCACTTCGTGCAACGCAAGCCAACGCCAACGCCCCTGCTCCTGGCGCAGCACCGCCAGCGACTCTCGCCATGTGGGCTGGCCGCCATCGAGCGAATGCCCTTCGCGATAGCGCAGCACCGCCAGCGGTGATGGCGCTTCCACCGCCTGCACGGCGTCGATGGAAATCTGCAGTCCTGGACGCGCGCCATGACCGCCCGCGAACAGTGCCTGCACGGCCTTCCGGTCCAGCCTGCGACCCGCGATGCCGACCATGCTGAAGTCTGCACAGAAGTGCGCCACCAGATCCTCCAGCGCATCCGCAGCCACCTCGGCCCGGAACCAGGCCTGCAGTTTGTCGTGCAGGTGGTGGATTTCATGTTCTGCGGTGGTAGCCATCAAGTGTTCTCCGGTTGCGAAAGGGTGATCCTCTGCGGCCGACGCAACAGCGCCAGGGGCAGCAGGGTCAGTACCGCGGCCAGACCCAGCGCCATGCCGGTGGCGTGGGCCGGCAGCCATTGCATGGCCAATGCCAGCAGCAGCGCAATGGCGGCAGTACCAAGGCAGAAACTGAGCTGACGGTTGAGGTTCCAGAGGGCACTGGCATCGCCCAGCGCCTCACCTTCCACACCCTGGAAGGCCAGCGTCTGCGCGGTGCTGCTGCACAGGCTGCCGCCGGCGCCCATGAGCGCGAACAGCAGCCCGGCCAACGCGAAGGCCGGCTGCGGCAGCAGCGCCATCAACAGCAGGCCGCTGGCCTGCAGGAGCATGCCCGCACGCAGTACCGTGGCCGGGCCGAAGCGCGCCAGCAGGCGCTTGCTGGCCGTGATCGCAATGGCCGAGGCCAACGCCCAGGGCAGCATCAACCCGCCGATGCGTGCCGCGCTGTAACCGGCCTGGTGCAGCTGGAGGGTACTGACCAGCTGGCTGCCGATGAACACACCGGGCACTGCCAGATAGACCAGCATCGCCAGGCGCAGGCCCCGATGGGACAGCAGCGACCAGCGCAGCAGGGGCTGCGTCTGCTGCCGTGCATGCCGCAGGTGGGCCGCCGCCAACAGCATTGCGATCAACAGCAGTACGGCACCGGCGGCCCGATGGCCGGGTTCACCCAGCCAGGTCAACGCCAGCAGCAGCGCGCCCAGCGCCAGCATCGCGGTGGACAGCGCATAGGCCTGCAGGCGCGGCGCACTGCGCGCGCCATCGGCCGGCATCCAGGCCAGCACCAGGCTGATCGCCACCACCGCCAACGGCAGGCTGGCCCAGAGCACGCCGCGCCAGGACAACCACTGCACCAGCAGCCCACCGAGCGCTGGCGCCAGTGCCGGCACCAGCAGCGCCACCAGCAGGATGCGGCGGGTCAGCGCGCCACGCTGGTCGGACGTGCATTGTCGGTACGCTGCCGCCTGTGCCACCGGAATCAGCAGGCCACCGGCCAGCCCCTGCAGCAGGCGCCAGCCCAGCAGCCAGCCGATACCCGGTGCTGCGCCGGCCAGCACAGCGGCAACCGCGAACAACAGCAACGCCACCAGCAGCAGGCGACGCTCACCACAGCGCGCGGCCAACCAGGGCGCCAGCGGAATCACCACGCTCAGGCCCAGCATGTAGGCGGTGCCCACCCAGGCCAGGGTACCGACATCAGCGTGCAGTTCCGCTGCCAGTGCCGGATAGGCCACCGTGGCGATGAACATGTTGACCAGATCCAGGGCGAACACCAGCAGGAAGATCGCCTCATGGCGCAGGCGGGGGGACGGCATCGGCGGCGCTCCAGCAGGGAAGCGGCCAGCATGCCGTGCGGGCCTTGTTGGAAAAACACGACAGCAACTGCAACACTGTCAAATCCATTTTGACAATGAATTGCCATGGTCAGCCTCGATCGCTTCGATATCTTCCGCGCCGTGGTCGAGGCCGGCAGCCTGACCGCAGCAGCCGATCGGCTCGGCCTCAGCCGCGCGGTGGTCAGCTTCAACCTGAAGCGGCTGGAGCAGGAGCTGGGCGTGACCCTGCTGTTGCGCAGTACCCGCCACCTGGCCCTGACCGAGGCCGGCGAACAGTTCCTGCAGCACTGCGTGCAGGCGTTGGACGCCGCACAGGCAGCGATCGATGCCGCGCGCCGCGACCAGCATCAGCTGCAGGGCCTGCTGCGCCTGACCACCACGCCGGAGTACGCCCAGCTACGCTTGATTCCTGCGTTGGAGGCCTTCCGTGCGCGGCACCCGGCGCTGCAGCTGCACCTGTCGACCTCACCGGCACCGGCCGACCTGATTCCCGAGCGCTTCGACCTGGCGATCCGCCTCGGCCGCCTGCCGGATTCAGGGCTGCATGCCAGCGAACTGGAACGGCACCCGCTATGCGCGGTGGCGGCTCCGTCCCTGCTGGCACGCCTGCCCTCTGCCGATGCGGCCGATGACCCGGCCCAGCTGGGCACCCTGCCCCGCCTCGGCTACCCGCGCCTGGCCGACGTGCCGGTGGTCGCGCCCGACGGCAGCGACGCCCTGTTTGCCACCAACCCGGGCAATGCAGTGGTGCGCGTGGATGGTGCCAGCAGCCTGCGCGCCTTCGCCGTGGCCGGCGCCGGGGTCACCGTGCTGCCACGTTGGCTGATCGAGGACGACCTGGCCCAGGACCGCCTGCGCCCGGTGCTGCGCCAGCACCGCTTCCCGCAGCAGAGCGTATACGCGGTCTACCCGCACAGCACGCAGCCCTCACCGAAGGTGCGGCAGCTGATCGATTTCCTGCGCGGGTGGTTTGGCAAATGAAAAAAGGGGACGGAGGGGATTAAGTCGTTTGTGCATAAACGACTTAATCCCCTCCGTCCCCTTTTTCAGACACGGCCCTGTGCAGGCCGTGTCTTCAGGCATCAGCGCAGCACCTGCTCCACCAGCTGCACGTCCACGCTCTGCAGCGGCTCGGCCGCATTGCGCGACAGCTGCACCTGGTAGGTGCCGCCGTCGATCTTCCACTGGCGCGCCTGTGCATCGTAGTGGGCCAGGGTCTTCGGCTCGGCTTCGATGCGGATGCGGCGCTGTTCGCCCGGCTGCAGGTTCACCTTGTCATAGCCGATCAGGCGGATCGGCGTGGTGCTGCCAGCCGGAAGCTTCAGGTACAGCTGGGCCACGTCGGCACCGGCACGCTTGCCGGTGTTGCGGATGTCGACGCTGGCGACCATGCGCGAGCCCTCCACGCTCACCTTCAGATTTTCATAGGTGAACGAGGTGTAGGACAGCCCGTGGCCGAAGGCGAAGGTCGGGGTCAGGCCCTTGGCCGCCATCCACTTGTAGCCGACGTTGGCGCCTTCGATATCGAAATCGAACACATCACCAAACGGCTTGGCCGGCTTGAAGCCGAGGCCGTCGATATGCGGGCGTGGCAGCTGCGATTCATCCACCACCCAGGTCACCGGCAGGCGACCCGACGGATTGACCTGGCCGGTCAGCAGCGCGGCGATGCCTTCGCCACCGCGGATGCCCGGGTACCAGGCCTGCAGCATCGCCGGCACCTGCGCCAGCCACGGCGTGCGCACCGGGCCATTGGTTTCCAGTACCAGCACGGTCTTCGGGTTGGCCTTGGCCACTGCCGAGATCAGGGCATCCTGGTTGTCCGGCAGCTGCATGTCCGGCAGATCCACCGATTCGGCGGCCCACTGGGTGGCGAACACGATGGCCACGTCAGCCTGCGCGGCGGCCTTGGCCGCAGCGGCGGCATTGGTCCCGTCCACATACTCGATGGTCGCGTCCGGGCGCGCGGCGCGCAGCGATTCCAGCGGCGAGGACGGGTGGAAGATCACCGGGCCCGGCCAGGTGGTCGGCATCACGCCCGGCACCGCATTGGTGCCCTTTGCGGTCACGCCCACCATCGACGAACCACCGCCGCCGATCACGCCCTTGTCGGCATGGCCGCCGATGATGACGATGCGCTTCACGCTGTCGGCCAGCGGCAGCAGGTTGCCCTCATTGCGCAGCAGCACGCTGCCCTCTTCCACCGTGCGCTGGGCAACGGCGAAACCGGCCTCGGCATCGACCTTCTGGTGCTGCGGCGGGTTGTCGAAGTTGCCATGCAGGAACATCGTGCGCAGGATGCGCGCCACCATGTCGTTCAGGCGCGCCTGCGGCACCACGCCACCGTGCACGGCCAAGCGCAGCGGTTCGTCGAAGAACACCGCCGCGTCGAACACTTCACCGGCCGACTGCTGATCGAGGCCGGCCAGCGCCGCCTTCGAGCCACTGTGCACGCCACCCCAGTCGGACATCACGAAACCGGGGAACTTCCATTCCTGCTTCAGCACCTGGTTCATCAGGTAGCCGTTCTCGCAGCCGTAGGTGCCGTTGATCTTGTTGTACGAGCACATCGCCACGCCCGGGCGACCGGCTTCCAGCGCGATCTCGAAGGCCAGCAGGTCCGACTCGTGCATGGCCTGTTCGCCGATGCGCACGTCGTGGAAGTTGCGACGGGTCTCCATGTCGTTCAGCGCGAAGTGCTTCATCGAGGAGATCACGTGCTGGCTCTGCACGCCCTGGATCAGCGCGCCAACCATCGAGCCGGCCAGCAGCGGATCTTCACCGGCATATTCGAAGTTGCGGCCGTTGCGCGGGTCGCGCTGCAGGTTGACGCTGCCCGACAGCAGGATATTGAAGCGCTGCTGCCATGCCTCGCGGCCCATCGTGGCGCCACCGGCGAAGGCGACTTCACGGTTCCAGCTCGATGCGGTGGACGGGCCCGACGGCATCGCCGTGGCGAAATCGCCCGGGCGGATGCCACCCGGATTGGTCACGCCAACGCCGGCATCGGCCGACTGCTGCGACGGAATGCCCAGCCGCGCCACGCCCGGCACGAAACCGGCCGAACCGACCGCGCCTTCCGGCAGCGGGCCACCGTCCTTGCCCAGCCCGAAGTAGCTGTGCAGCATCTGGAACTTCTCATCCTCGGTCATCGCCTTCAGCAGCAGCGCAGCGCGCGCGTCGGCGTTGAGGGTGGTGTCCATCCACGGCCTGTCGCCATGCGTGTCGGCGGCGTAGGCCAGGGTCAGCAGGGTGGCGCGCAGGGTACTGCCTTCCACCTTGAACGGCGCACTGCTGGCGGCCTGGAAGCCATCGCTGAAATAGCTGGCATCGGCTTCCAGCGCGACACGCGCCGGATCGAAGCCTGCGGCCTTGGCCGATTCACCGGCCACCGCGCCGAGCAGCACCGCCGGTGCACCCAGCCGCGAACGGGTGACCAGCGCCGGCAGCTGCGCCGCACCTGCACCGGCATCGGTATAGACCGCCACGGTGTGGCGGCCGTCGTCCAGGCGCAGGTAGTTCAGGCCCGGCTGGTCGGGGCCGGATTCAGCGGCGATCGGCAACCGGGTCAGCACGGCCTGGCCGCGCTGGGTCTGGCCATCATCCTTGCCGGCAGCAATGAAGCGGTACGCGTAGCCCAGGCCATCGGCCAGCACCTGCAGCGGATCGACCTGGCCGATGCCGCGCTGCACCTGGCGCACGCTCACCGCGTCCACCTGCAGGGTCTTCAACTGGGCGGCCAGGGCCGGCATCGCCTCGGCGGTCGGGGCCTGTTCCAGGGTCAGCACAGTGAACGCGGCAGGGTCGGCCCAGGCCGGGGCGGCCAGTGCGGCAGACAGGGCCAGGGACAGTGCAAGCGGCTTTGTAAACGTTTTCATCGGCAGGCGTAATTCCGTTGCCAAGGCAATCGGTCCAGGGAAAGTGCCGCCGAAGGGTGCAGCGTTCATGCCGCGCAGGGGTTGCCAGGCAACGTCCCGCAGGCCGATGGACGGGCCGGTCTGCGCGCGGGACCCTCCTCCCGGCGTGACAACCTGCCTGCCCGGGCCGCGCAGGGCGACCCAATCCTGTGAAGATTGTGCGAGGGCGTTCACACCTGTCAACAGGACCTAAGTCACAGGGGCAACCCGGCCAGCGGTTATCAGGCCATCACCGGCGGTCATCAGCGCGCCGCGCGAGGCTGCCGATAATGAGGGTCCCTGGCCACGAACCGAGCCCATGACCGTCCATCGCGACTTCGACCATCTCTGGCGCGACCGCTGTGACACCTCCAGCCAGCGCGCGCCGCGCGTGTTGATCCGGGTGTTCGTGGCCCCGGGTGAGCTGGAGCGCAGCGTGGCGTTCTACGAGCAGCTGCAGGGTGTGGTGGCCGATGCGGGGTTCCCGTTTCCGGAAGCCGGGCTGCGTCTGGCCATGGTCGGTGCGTTCCTGTTGATCGAGGGCAGCGAGACGGCGCTGGCGCCGTTCACTTCGACCACGGGAACGCTGCTGGTCGACGATGTTCGGCCCTATCACGACAAGCTGGTCGCGGCTGGCGCCGAGATCATCTTCCCGTTGCAGGTGGTACCCACCGGGGCGGCGTTCAACGCGGTGCATCCCGATGGCACGGTGGTCGAGTACGTGCATCACCGGCCGGATCCGCACGGGCGGTGAGGGTGCGAACGGCCAGGCTGCGCCCGGCACCCGAGGTAGTGCCGGCCGCTGGCCGGCAACCTCAGAAGCAACAGCCGAAGCAAAAGCGGGCTTCCTGTGGGATGGCGGGGTGGATCCGGCTGCGGGGGACGCTGCAAGTACGTCCATGTAAGCTCGGTCGCGCCATCCATGGCGCTCACGCCCCCGCAACCGGACCCACCCCGCCTTCGACAGTCTCTCGCGACCTGCAGTAGATCCACGCCATGCGTGGATGCTCTTCGTTTCATTGTCGAATTACTCGATTTCGATGGAGATTCATCCACGCATGGCGTGGATCTACAATCCCTCCATGTCCTCCCCCGCCCTACCCTGGAATGGCACGTTGCAGCTGGATGCTCACGTGGCCGTGCTGCAGGGCCATGCCGGTGGCAGCGCCTCGCATGCGCACTACGCCCATCAACTGCTGTTGAGCGACGGTACGCCCTGGCAGATCGAAGTCGATGGCGTACGGCAGCAGCGCCAACGGCTGTGGCTGCCGTCCTTCCAGACGCACGCGATCCTGTCGGCGCCGGAAGCGGGCTGTACGGTGTTCCTTGAGCCGCCCACAGCCGCTGGACCGCCGCGTGCAGGCGGCGTTGGCCCGTACTGCCCAGCACCTGCCCGGCCCGGTGCCGCCCGCCGATATCGCCGAGGCGGCGCACCTCTCGACCAGCCAACTGCACCGGCGTTTCCAGTCCGAGCTGGCAGTGACCCTGCGCGGCTGGGTGCTGTGGCAACGGTTGCGCCGCGCGCTGATGCATCATCTGAGCGGACACAACCTGACCGACAGTGCGCATGCCGCTGGATTCGCCGATCTGGCCCATCTCTCGCGCAGCCTGCGCCGCATGTTCGGCATCGGTGCCGCGCAGCTGCAGGGCCTGCAGCTGCACGCGGCCTGACATGTTCAATCATTCGCGCCTGCGCAGGCCTTCCGGCAACTCCGGCACCTCGCCATGCGGCAGTTCGCGGAACGGCGCCAGCAGCTGCCCGGGATAATCGCGCGGATAGTCCGGCTGGCTGCCGATGCCAAGGTCGCGTTGCTGCAGCCGATAACCCGGCGCATCGAAGGCGGTCCCCAGCAGATGGTCCCAGGCGGTCAGGAACAGGCCGAAGTTGACGTCGCCCGCGGTGCCGTAACGCACGTGGTGGAAGCGGTGCAGCGGCGCCCAGGCCATCACCCGGCCGAGCACGCCGGGACGCATGTCCACGTTGGAGTGCTGCAGCAGCAGCTGGATGGCAATGGCGAAAGCCAGCACCGCAGCCACCGGCATCGGCAGGCCCAACAGCAGCAGCGGCAGCACGCCGCCCACCGCTTCGGCCGCCTGATGCAGCGGGTGTTTCATCAGCCCGTTGAAGCCGTACATGCGGGTGACGCTGTGATGCACCGCATGCAGCCGCCACAACCAGCCGATGCGATGGCTGGCGTAGTGCACCAGGGTGATGCCGAGATCAGCGCAGACGATGGCCAGCAGCACCTGCAGCGCGAATGGCCACTGCACCGGCCACAACTGCCACGGAATGATTGCCGCCAGCAGCGGCACCGCCGCGATCGACAGCAGGTTCAGGCTTTCGTTGACCAGTGCATGCAGGCTGTCACGCAGGCTGTCGCCGTGGTCGTGGTTGAACGCGGGGTCGTACGGCCAGGCACGCTCGGCGGCGAACGAGAGCGCGATGGCGGCCGCCAGCAAGGCCAGCAGCCACAACGGATCACCGTGGCAATGGCCGACCCAGACGACGGCAGTGGCAACGAAGCCCAGCAGGAACAGCGGGGCATACAGGCGGAGCATCCAGTGCTTCATGGGCAACCCGGAAAGTGAGGGGCCTGCATGCTGGCGTGGCATGCCGGTTACGGGCTTGAACAAACGGCGCAACCCGCGCACACCGGGTAGACGCCGATCTTGGTCGGCGCCGCGTTTCCCACATCCACGCATGGCGCGGCTCTACAATGGCGCCCTCATCGCGCCCGGGGCCGGCATGGATTCCTTCAACCTGATGCGTGCCTTCCGCCGCATCGTCGAACGCGGCGGGCTGGCCCGCGCTGCCGAAGACCTGGGCATGTCGCCCGCCGGCCTGAGCAAGCAGCTGCGCACGCTGGAAGCGCATCTGGGCGTGGTACTGCTGCAGCGGACCACGCGGCGCATGAGCCTGACCGAAACCGGCCACGCCTATTACCGTGAATGCTGCCGCCTGCTCGACGAGCTGGACGCATTGGAACGTGGCATCGCCGAACAGCGCGGCGACGTAGCCGGGCGCCTGCGCGTCAATGCGCCGCAGTCGTTCGCACTGAGCACGCTGTCGCCGCTGCTGCCGCGCTTCCTGCAGCAGCATCCACAGCTGTCGCTGGACCTGGTGATGGAAGATCGCCTGCTCGACGCGGTCGGTGAGGGTTTCGATGTGTCGCTGCGGCTGCGTGCCGAGCTGGATGATTCACGCCTGGTGGCGCGCCGGCTGGCCTCGCTGCAGCAGGTGCTGTGCGCGGCCCCGTCCTACCTGCGGCAGCATCCGGCACCGCAGGCGGTGGACGATCTGCAGGCGCACAGCGTGCTGGCCTACAGCCTGTCCGACTCACCGGGCAGCTGGCCGCTGCTCGGCCCCGATGGCCAGGTGACGATCACCCTGCCAGCGCGCGTCACCGTCAACAACAGCCTGCTGCTGCGCGACCTGCTGGTGGCCGGCATGGGCATCGGCGCCCTGCCCTCGTTCCTGGCGGCACCCGCACTGGCCCGTGGCGAACTGCAGCAGGTGCTGCCCGACCACCGCTATCCGCCGCGCTTCGTGCATGCGGTCTACCCGACCTCGCGCCACCTGCAGCCCAAGGTGCGTGCCTTCATCGATTTCCTGCACGCCGAGCTGTCCGGCTGCGCCGGCCTGGATTCGTAACCGCCAGCGAAAACTGAGCTGCCCGCGGCGTGCTGTTTCGGCCACGCCGCGCTGCCTAATCTGCCGCCTCCCCTCTCACCGATGGCAGGCAGATGTCTTCCGTTCCTTCCCCCGCCACCGCCGCGCCGGTGGTCGATTTCTTCCACGACGTGGTCTGCGGCTGGTGCTTCGTGCTGGCCCCGCGCCTGCAGCAGGTCTCGGCCGAACTCGGCATCCAGGTGCGCCACCGCAGCTTCGTGCTGCAGGACTCGCGCGCGCAGATGGTCGAGGTGTTCGGCTCGATGGAGCGCGCCAAGGCGATCATCCTGCGCCACTGGACCGACTGCGCCGCGCATGAAGACACCGCGCGCATCGATATCGAAGGCATGCGCGCACAGGACTTCGAGTATCCATCCGGCTGGCTCGGCGCACTGGCCTGCCAGGCCGCCGGCATGCTCGGTGGCAACGACGCCCATGGCGCGATGTTCGATGCCGTGCAGTGGGCGCACCTGCACCAGCACCGCAACATCGGCGATGCCGAAGTCCTGCTGGATATCGCCGAATCGCTGGGTCATCCACGTGGCGCCTTCGTTGACCACATGCGCAGCGACGCAGTACGCCAGCGCGTGCAGGCCGATCGTGCCGAAGCCGCTGCCCTCGGCATCCGTTCCATACCCACCGTGACCGGCGGCAACGGCCTGCGCCTGCAGACCCTGCCGCTGCCGCAACTGCGCCAGGCCCTGGCGCACCTGGTCGCGGCCTGAGCCGCACCGCCCCCCACCCTGCAAGGAGATTTCCCATGACCCCACGTACCCTGGCCACCGCGCTGGCCCTGCTGCTGGCCGGCACCGCCGCGTCCACCACCGTGTCCGCGCACGAACGCGTTCCCTCCGGCCAGCAGGTCGGCACCAGCCCCTGGGGGCCGAAGGACGAGATCGGCCGCCTCAACCTGATCACCGAGGCCTCGCGTGCGGCGATCCTGTCACGGGTCAGCGGCGGCAAGGCCTATGACCTGGCCACCGAATACTACGTCGGCATGCCCAGCTGGCAGGATGCCGGCGACCCGCACTACCAGTTCTGGATGACCCACACCCCGCGCGGCACGGTGATGGACGACCCGATGGGCGTGGGCGAGACCATGAACCTCACCCGCAGCTACACCGGCACCGCATTCTCGATGTACAGCCACACCGGCACCCACATCGATGCGCTGAACCACTTCGGCATCCACGGGAAGATCTGGAACGGCTTCGAGGCCGACAAGCACCTCGGCGATCGTGGCTGGAATGTCACCGGCATCGAGAAGTTCCCGCCGCTGATCGCGCGTGGCGTGCTGATCGACGTGGCCGCCGCCAAGGGCGTGGACATGCTGCCTGACAGCTACCGCGTCACCCGCCAGGACCTGAAGGATGCGCTGGCACGCCAGAAGGTGAAACTGCAGCAGGGCGACGTGGTGCTGATCCGCACCGGCCGCATGCGCCTGTTCGAGCAGCCCAGGGCCTACATGGCCAACCCGCCGGGCATGGGCCTGGACGCGGCGCGCTTCCTGGTCGAGGACAGCGGCGCGATGATCGTCGGTGCCGACAACCTCAGCTTCGAGACCTTCCCCTCGGAGGTGTCCGACGACTACGTGCCGCTGCACACCTACCTGCTGGCCCAGCAGGGCGCGCCGATCATCGAGCTGGTGGCGCTGGACGAACTGGCCCGCGACAAGGTCTACGAGTTCGCCTTCATCGGCGGCCCGCTGAAGATCCGCGGCGGCGATGCCGCGCCGCTGCGCCCGGTGGCGCTGCCAGTCCGCCCGTAACCGGGCCTGTGGGTGCCGACCCTGATCGGCACTCTTTACCCCCTTCAGCAACCTGAAACCGGACCCTCCGATTTCATTAGTAATTCTACTCACAAGGCGAGTAGCATGTCCGGTCTCAGCCCCTGATACCGGCCCGTCGATACTCGCGCCATGCCCGCCGTTTCCGCCCGTTCCTGCCGTTTCCAGCCTGCCCGGCGCCTCCCCTGGAGGGCCGGCTGATGGGTGCCGTCGTCGCCCTCGACCGGCTGCTGGACGGGCGCCAGCTGTGGCGCGGCCCGGCCCGCCAGGGGCCGGCCAGCGACCATCTGGCCAGCGGCCACCCGGCACTGGACGCACGCCTGCCCGGCGGTGGCTGGCCCATCAGCGGGCTGTGCGAGGTACTGCAGGCGGCGCCCGGGGTGGGTGAGCTGGCGCTGGTCTGGCCGGCGCTGGCCAAGCTGAGCCTGCGTGACCGCCCGATCGTGCTGGTCGCCCCGCCCTATCGCCCGCATGCCCCGGCCTGGGCGGCAGCCGGGCTGGACCTGGCCCAGCTGCAGATCATCCACGCAGCGCCGAAACAGGCGCTCTGGGCCACCGAGCAGTGCCTGCGCTCTGCCGCCTGCGCAGCGGTGCTGTGCTGGCCACACCAGGCCGACGATCGCGCCCTGCGCCGGCTGCAGGTGGCCGCCGACAGCGGCCAGTGCCTGGGCTTCGTGTTCCGCGAGGCGCAGGCGGCGCGCAATCCCTCTCCGGCCAGCCTGCGCCTGCAGCTCGACCACGGCCAGGTGCGGGTGCTGAAGTGCCGAGGCGGCCTGCCGCCGGCGCAGCCGTTGCCGCTGGCCATCGCCCACTGAGGCCGCGCCATGCACTGGGCCTGCCTGTTGTTGCCGCAGCTGGCGCTGGACAGCGTGCTGCGCCTGCAGCCGGATCCGCAGCGCCCACTGGTGCTGCTGCAGGGGCCGGCACAGCGTCGCGTACTGCGTGCGGTCAGCCCGTCGGCACGCGCAGCGGGGCTGCGCCCGGGCATGCTGCTGTCGGCTGCGCAGGTGCTCGTGCAGGACATGCACTTGCACGATTACGATCCCAACGCCGAACAGCACACCCGGCAGCTGCTGGCCAGCTGGGCCTACGCCTACAGCTCCCAGGTCAGCCTCGATTTCCCGCATGCACTGGTGCTGGAGATCGGCGCCAGCCGCGCCCTGTTCGGTGACTGGCTGACGATCCAGCAGCGGCTGCGCAACGAACTGCACGAACTCGGCTTCCGTCACCGTCTGGTGGCCGCACCTACCCCACATGCCGCGCGCGTGCTGGCCAACGTCCACGACGGCCTCGGCATCGATGCACAGCAACTGCCGGCGGCGCTGGCGCAGTTGCCCCTGCCGCGCTGCGGCCTGCCCAACGAGGCGGTGACGGTGCTCGGCCGCTCCGGCCTGCGCACGCTGGGCGCAGTGCTCGAGCTGCCGCGCGACAGCCTGGCCCGGCGCTTTGCCCCCGAGGTCCTGCAGCAGCTGGATGCACTGCGTGGGCTACCCACCGCGCCACTGCGCTACTACCAGCCACCGGACCGTTTCGATACACGCATCGAATTCGAGTACGAGATCGAATCCAGCCAGGCCCTGTTGTTCCCGCTGCGTCGCCTGCTGCTGGACCTGGTCGCGTTCCTGTGTTCGCGCGATGGCGGCGTGCAGCGCTTCGACCTGCATTTCGAGCACGACCTGCTGCCGGCCAGCGTGCTGACCATCGGCCTGCTGGCACCGGAACGCGATCCCGCGTTGCTGTTCGAGATCGCGCGCAACCGCATGGAAGCGTTCGCCCTGCCGGCCGGCAGCCGCGCACTGCGCCTGCAGGCCGAACAGCTGCCACCGTTCGTGCCCGCCGCGCGCGACCTGTTCGATACCCGCCCGGCACAGGCGATGCCCTGGAACCAGCTGCGCGAGCGCCTGCGTGCGCGGCTGGGTGATGATGCCGTGCAGCCGCTGGCGGTGCAGGCCGATCATCGCCCCGAACGCGCCAGTGGCACCCAGCCACCGGCCAAGCCCCCGTCGTACTGGCCGCTGCGCCCTGGCTGGTTGCTGGACACCCCGCAACCGCTGCGTGATCCGCGGCTGCGCATCGTCACCGGGCCGGAGCGGATCGAATCGGGCTGGTGGGACCAGGCCGACGCGCGCCGCGACTACTACGTGGTGGAAACCGCACACGGCCAGCGCGGCTGGGCTTTCCGTGAGCGCAACGATCCGCATGCGCCGTGGATGCTGCACGGCTGGTTCGGCTGAGCCGCCATGCACAGCGAACTGCCCGGCTACGCCGAACTGCACTGCCTGTCGGCCTTCAGTTTCCAGCGTGGTGCTTCGATCGCCGAAGAGCTGTTCGCGCGCGCCGCCGGCCAGGGCTACCGCGCGTTGGCGATCACCGACGAATGCTCGCTGGCCGGCATCGTGCGTGCCTGGCAGGCGGCGAAGGCGCATGGCGTGGCGCTGATCGTCGGCGCCGAATTCCAGGTCGAGGACGGACCCAAGCTGGCCCTGCTGTGCACCGACCAGGCCGCCTATGCCGGGCTGTGCCAGTTGATAACTACCTGCCGGCGGCGCGCGGCCAAGGGCGAGTACCGTTGCCTGCGCGAGGACCTGCTCGGCCTGCCCGACGGCCTGCTGTGCCTGTGGCTGGACCGGCAACCGGCCGCCACCGACCTGGAACTGCTGCGCGCCGGCTTCAATGATCGGCTGTGGCTGGCGGTGGAACTGCACCACGAGCACGACGACGCACGCCGCCTGCAGCAGCTGCAGGCCTTCGGCGAACGTCACCGCCTGCCGCTGGTCGCCAGTGGCGATGTGCACATGCACGTGCGACGCCGCCGCGCCCTGCAGGACACGCTGACCGCGATCCGCCACCGCTGCAGCGTGGCCGAAGCCGGCTGGCGCCTGTTCCCCAACGGCGAGCGCCACCTGCGCCCGCGTACCGCGCTGGCCCAGCTGTATCCGCCCGAACTGCTGGCCGAGACCCTGCGCATCGCCGAACGCTGCCACTTCACCCTGGAACAGCTGCAGTACACCTATCCACGCGAGCTGGTGCCGGAGGGGCATGACCCGGACAGCTGGCTGCGCGAGCTGGTCGAAGAAAAGGTTCCCTGGCGTTGGCCAGAAGGGATCAAGGACGCACAGCGCAAGCAGATCGAACATGAGCTGGCGTTGATCCGGGAGAAAAACTACGCCTCCTACTTCCTTACCGTGCATGACATCGTGCGCTTCGCCCGCAGCCAGGACATCCTCTGCCAAGGGCGTGGCTCGGCGGCCAATTCGACGGTGTGCTTTGTGCTGGGCGTGACCGAGATCGATCCTGCGCGCAGCAATCTGTTGTTTGAACGCTTCATCTCCGCCGAGCGCAATGAGCCGCCGGACATCGACATCGACTTCGAGCACGAGCGCCGCGAGGAAGTGCTGCAGTACGTGTTCAAGCGCTATGGCCGCGAGCGCGCCGCACTGACCGCAGTAGCAATCAGCTACCGTGGCCGCAGCGCGATCCGCGACGTCGCCCGTGCGCTCGGCCTGCCGATGGACCAGGTCAACGAACTCGGCGCGGCGATGGACCACTGGGGTGGCAGCATCCCGCTGCCGGAAACCCTGCGCGAGCGCGGCTTCGACCCGGACACGCCGCTGATGCGGCGGCTGCTGTCACTGACCAATGAACTGATCGACTTCCCGCGCCACCTGTCTCAGCATCCGGGTGGTTTCGTCATCTCCGAGCATCCGCTGTCGACCCTGGTGCCGGTGGAAAACGCGGCGATGGCCGACCGCACCGTCATCCAGTGGGACAAGGACGATCTGGATGCCACCGGCCTGATGAAGGTCGACTGTCTGGCGCTGGGCATGCTCACCGCCATCCGCAAATGCCTGGCGATGTTGAAGCAGCACGGCCTGCATGAAGGACGCATGGATGCGATCCCGCCCAAGGATGCAAAGACCTTCGACATGATCTGCGCCGCCGATACCATCGGCGTGTTCCAGATCGAATCGCGCGCCCAGATGGCGATGCTGCCGCGCATGCAGCCACGCACGTTCTATGACCTGGTGATCGAGGTGGCGATCGTGCGCCCCGGCCCGATCCAGGGCGACATGGTGCACCCCTATCTGGAGCGGCGCCGGATCCTGCGCGAACAGGGACCGGACGCGTTGAGCGACCCGGACAACCCGCTCTACCCACCGCAGCTGGAACGCGTATTCGCACGCACGCTGGGCGTGCCGCTGTTCCAGGAACAGGTGATGCAGCTGGCGGTGGAAGCGGCCGGCTACACGCCGGGCCAAGCCGATGCCCTGCGCCGCTCGATGGCCGCATGGAAACGCCGTGGCGGCCTGGAACCGCATCGCGAGAAGCTGCTGTCCGGCATGCTGAAGAACGGCTTCAGCCGCGAGTACGGCGAGCATCTGTTCGAGCAGATCAAGGGCTTCGGTGATTACGGTTTCCCGGAAAGCCACGCCGCCAGCTTCGCCCTGCTGACCTATAACAGCTGCTGGCTGAAATGCCATCACCCCGCCGCGTTCACCGCCAGCCTGATCAACAGCCAGCCGCTGGGCTTCTACAGCCCCGACCAGCTGCTGCAGGACGCGCGCCGGCATGGCATCCGCGTGCTGCCGGTGGACGTGCGCCACAGCGACTGGGACTGCACCCTGGATTTCAGCAAGGGGCCGGCGGCGATCCGGCTCGGCCTGCGCCTGGTCGATGGCTGCAATGAACCCGCCGTGCAGGCCATCATGCGCGAACGTACGCGGCACCCGTTCGACGATGTCGGCGACCTGTGCCAGCGCACCGCCCTGGACCGCCGCCAGCAGGGCCTGCTGGCCGATGCCGGTGCGTTGCGTGGGCTCAGTGGCCATCGCCATCGTGCACGCTGGGATATCTCCGGCGTGGAAAACCGGCTGCCGCTGTTCGACCAGGCCCGCGCCACCGCCGAAGCCCGCGTGCCGTTGCCCCTGCCCAGCGCCTGGGAGGACATGCAGGCCGATTACCGCAGCACCGGCACCACCCTCGGCCGCCATCCGATCTCATTCCTGCGCGCGCAGCTGCGCAGCCGTGGCTGCCTGGATGCCGCGCAACTGGCGGGCCATGGCCATGGCCGTCGCGTGCGCATCGCCGGTCTGGTACGCATGCGCCAGCGTCCACAGACCGCCAGCGGTGTCACCTTCCTCACGCTCGAGGATGAGACCGGCATGGTCAACGCCGTGGTCTGGCGGCACCTGGCCGATCGCCAGCACCGGGTGCTGGTCGATACCCAGCTGATGCAGATCGATGGTCGCCTGGAACGCGTCGATGGCGTCCAGCACGTCATCGTGCAACGCATGCACTGCCTGGATGAACTGCTGCAGGGACTGCGCAGCCACAGCCGCGATTTCCACTGACGCCGGGAAACACCGCGTAATGGCCACTGGGTGATGTCGAGCAGGTAGAGGTAGAGTCGACTGTCAGTCGACTTGCGCGCGCCAGCGCGGGAATCTCCGTGATCTGATCGAACAGCAGTCGACTGACAGTCGACTCTACCCATCGCCTTTTGCATCCGCTATCGTCGGCACATCCAAGGAAGGACCACCCGATGCCCCGTGCGCTGCTGCTGACCACCCTGGTGGTCTCCACCCTCGCCCTGCTTGTTTCCGGCTGGACCGCCTGGAACCTGCATCGCAGCCAATCGCCACAGCGCATCATCGAAGCACGCGGCCTGGTCATCCACGATGCAAGCGGCCAGCCGCGGGTGATCCTCGGCGCACCGGTCCCCGACCCGCTCAGCCAGGGCCGCACCCAGGGGCCGCGCGCCACCGCCCTGTCTGGCCTGATCCTGCTTGGCCCCGACGGTTCCGAGCGTGGTGGTTATGGCACCAGCGACCGCGGCGGCGAAGCCCTGCTCACCCTCGACGATGCCACCGGCACTACCGAAGTATTCAAGGTCGTCGCCAATCCGGACCGCGGCGCCAGCCTGATGGTCAAGCACCAGAACAACACCGGCGCCATGCTCACCTCCTGGCAGGGCAAGCCGGAGCTGATGTTCGTCGATGACAGCGGCCAGTCCTACTACGTGCGCCCTGGCGCCAACGCCGCGCCCTGATCGGCTTCTGTAGCGTCGAGCCATGCTCGACGCTACACCCCACACACGGCCGCCAGGTCATCGGCCAGCTGCCGCAGCTGCGTCGTCCCCAGCGCCGCACAGGTGATGCGCAGGCCATGTCCCGGCGCCGCCACCGCGAACACTTCGCCCGCCCGCACATGCCATCCGCGCGAAGCCAGTGCCAGCACCTGAGGATGGCTGTCAGCCGACAACGGCAGCCACAGGTTCAATCCCTCCATTGGCAGCGGCGTCGGCATGCTACGCGCGCGCAGCAACTCCTGCAGCGACTGCAGGCGCTGCCGGTAACGCTCACCTGCCGAGGCGATCTTCGCCCGCTGCGTTGCCGACGCCAGCACCGACGTCGCCGCATCCTGCAGCAGATGACTGACCCAGCCGGTGCCGGACGCCAATCGCAGCCGCAACCGCATCGCGGTTTCTTCATCGCAGGCCAACCAGGCCAGGCGCAGGTCGGGGCCGAGCGGTTTGGACAACGAACGCAACAGCGCCCAGCGCCGGCCATCCAGCGGCAGTACCGAGTGGTAGGCCTGCTGCGAAAGCAGCGCGTAATGATCGTCGACCAGCACCGCCACCTGCGGGTAGGCCGCCAGCAGCTGGCGCAACGCCCGTGCCCGCTTCGCATCCAGGCTGGCCCCGGTCGGGTTGTGCGCACGCGGGGTCAGCAGCACCGCGCGTGCACCGGCCTCCAGCGCCTGCCGAAGTGATTCGACCTGCATGCCATGCGCGTCCACCGCCACCGGCAACGGCGCGTGGCCCACGGCATTGAGCACATTGAGGCTGCCGAGGAAGCACGGATCCTCCACCGCGATGCGATCCCCCGGCAGCAGCCAGGCCGCCAGCAGGCGTTCAATGCCATCGACCGCGCCATGGGTCAGCTCCAGCGCATAACCCGCCGGGCAGTCCGCATCCAGCGAGGCGCGCGCCAGCGCCTGCAACCTCGGGTCGACCGTACCCACGCCATACAGCCGCGGTGCGGCCGGGGCCAGGCGCAGGTTCGGCAGCAGGCGCGGATCCGGATTGCCACCGGCCAGGTCCTGCAGCGCCAGCCCGGGCGTACTGCCCTCGCGCGCCAGCGGCGGCGGCAGGCCACGCACCACCGTGCCGCGGCGGCCCGCCGTGCTGGCCAGGCCCGCCGCATCCAGGCGCTTGTAGGCAGCGGCCACGGTGTTGCGGTTCACGCCCAGCTGCTCGGCCAGTTCACGCACCGGCGGCAGCACGCTGCCGGCCGGCAGGCGGCCCTCGCCGATGCCCTCACGGATGCTGTCGAAGATCGACTCGGCACTGTGCCCGGTGATTTTCATTTTGTCCTATGCCAAAATATCTATTGTCCTGTGCCAGTGTATCCCACCCTGGCCGCCCTGCATTGGAGGTGCCCGCATGCCCCTTGCCGCCGCCGACTGGCCCGTCGCCCAGTCCGTTGAACAGATCGCCGCCAACCTGGTCACGGTGCGCCAACGCATCGCCGATGCCTGCGCCCGCGTCGGCCGGGACCCGGCCAGCGTACGCCTGCTGCCGGTCAGCAAGACCGTCGATGAAGCCCGCATCCGCATGGCGGTGGCCGCAGGCTGCCACGAACTTGGCGAGAACAAGGTGCAGGAGGCACAACGCAAGGCCGAAGCGATGGCCGACCTGGTCGTGCACTGGTCGGTGATCGGCCATCTGCAGACCAACAAGGCGCGCTACGTGGCGCGCTTTGCCAGCGAGTTCCAGGCGCTGGACAGCCTGCGCGTAGCCGAGGCCCTGCAGCAGCGCCTGCAACTGGAAGAGCGCACCCTGGATGTGTTCGTGCAGGTCAACACCTCGGCCGAACCCAGCAAGTACGGACTGGAACCCGACGCGGTCGAGGCCTTCGTGCAACAGCTGCCAGCCTTCGATCGCCTGCGCGTGCGCGGCCTGATGACCCTGGCCATCTTCACCCCCGACGTCGAGCGCGTGCGCGCCTGCTTCGTGCGCCTGCGCGAACTGCGCGATCAGCTGCAGCGCACTGCACCTCCCGGCATCGACCTGTCGCAGCTGTCGATGGGCATGTCCGGTGATTTCGAAGTAGCCATCGAGGAAGGTGCCACCGTGGTCCGCGTCGGCCAGGCCATTTTCGGCGCCCGCGCCACCCCGGACAGCTTCTACTGGCCGAACAGCGGAGCCCCGGCATGAAGCACGCGGTTGTCCTGCAGCACGTTGCCTTTGAAGACCTCGGCACCCTGCAGCCACTGCTGTTGGCGCAAGGCTGGCAGCTGCAGCCGCTGCAGGCCGGCGTCGATGCGCTCGATGACGCCGAAACCGCCGACCTGCTGGTCGTGCTGGGCGGTCCAATCAGTGCCAATGACACAGGGACCTACCCCTTCGTCAACGACAGCATTGCCCTGCTGCAGCGCCGGCTGCAGCGGCAGCGGCCGACCCTGGGCATCTGCCTGGGTGCACAGCTGATGGCGCGGGCACTCGGTGCCAGTGTCGCTCCCAGTGGTGGCAAGGAAATCGGCTTTGCGCCACTGCTGCTGACCGATGAAGGCCAGCGTTCTCCGCTGCAGTCCCTGCAGGGCATTCCGGTACTGCATTGGCATGGTGAGGCGTTCGAACTTCCGGCCGGTGCACGCCGCCTGGCCAGCACGCCGGCCTGCCGTCACCAGGCCTTCGCCATCGGCAGCCACGCACTGGCCCTGCAATGCCATCCGGAACTGGACGCCCGCCAGTTCGAGCGCTGGCTGATCGGCCACACGCTGGAGCTGGCCCAGGCCGGCATCGATCCCAACGACCTGCGCGCCCAGGCCCGTCGCTATGGCGCACCGCTGGCAGCGGCCGCCACCGCGATGTTCGACCATTGGCTGCAGGACCTGCCGGAGACACCGCAATGAACTACCGATTGCAGATCCACCGCGATGGCGCCCACTGGGGCCACTTCGACTGCAGCGGCCCCGATGCCCTGCAACGCATGGACGCCATTGCCGCACAGCTGCCTGCCGATCAGGGCTTCCAGCTGAAACGGCAGAAAGGTGTCGGCGAAGAGCGCATCCTGTCCAGCAATGCCGATGGCCTGCGGGTACTGGCTTCGCAGATCCAGTACCGCGACATCTGACCCGATGGTGGTGCCGGCTGCTGGCCGGCACCCGGATCTGCCGGCCAGCGGCCGGCACTACCGCGGCTGTTCGCCCGCGTGCGAAGCTTCACGCATGTTGACCCTGCAACGCGGCAACCACCACGGACTGCTCATCGCCCCGCGCTGGCCCTCCACCCGCATCCAACTGGAAGAAGAGGTACTGCAACGCCTGCTCGACGCGCAGGCGATGCTGCCTGCCGGGTTGCGCCTGCTGCTCACCCGTGGCTTCGAACCCGGCCACAGCCGTCTCGGTGGCTTCCGCCGCGCGGTACGACGGCTCGGCATCGCAGCATTCCGCACCTGCTACCCGCAACGCCGCGATGAGATCGATGCCATTTTCGGTGCCAACGGCCACGACATCGATGGCCGTCATGTCGATGTCTCACTGGTACTGCACGGCAAGCGGCTGCGGCTGCTGCCCCTGGGCGTGTTCACCCCACTGCGCTGGCAGGATCGTCGCGTTGCCCGTCATTCCGAAGCCGTCGTGCAGGTGAAGCGCAGCCTGCAGCAGTGCGGCTTCGAGCTGCATCACAACGCCACCGAAGCCCTGCAGATCCACTGCGACTATCGTCCGCGCTGACGCCGCGGTGACCCATGCGTGCCGTGCCTCGCGCCATGGATGCAAATGATTCTCTTTTGCTGTAAGGTGCAGCCGCTGCCCTTGCCGCCGCGGGCTGTTCCCTTTCCCAGTTGTCGCCCGCCCCGTGTCCACGCCTGTCGAACCGACGGATGTCGCGCAGCTGTGCGCGGCCCATTACCGGCCGCTGCACGCCCATGTCCGCCGCAAACTCCCGCAACGCAGCGACGCCGATGACGTCGTCCAGGAAACCTGGCTGCGTGTCGTCAAAGTCGCCGCCAGCGGCCTGCTGAGCAACGGCCGCGCCTATCTGTACCGCGTCGCCCACAACCTGATCGCGGATCACTACCGGCAGCGCCAGCGCCGTCGCGAAGAGGTACTGGATGACACGCAGTTGCAGGCCATTGCCGATCCTGCACCACTGCCCGAGCAGCGACTGCTCGACGCCGAACAGCTGCGCCACCTCGACGCGATCATCGCCGCGCTGCCACCGCGCTCGCGCCAGGTGTTCCTGCTGGCGCGGGTTGAACAATTGGCGCTGGCTGAGATCGGGCGCCAGCTCGGCATCAGCCGGCAGACCGCGCACGGCCATCTGCTGCGCGCCCTCGTCGCCCTCCAGCAGGTGCCCGGCGCATGAGCCAGGACGCGATCGCGCGTGAAGCCGCACGCTGGTGGCTGGACGGGCACGACGGTGACCGCGACGAGAACGCGTTCGACCAGTGGTACCAGGCCGACCCTCGCCATGCCGCGCAGTACCAGTATCTGCAGCACCTGTGGCAGGCAGGCGCGACGCTGCCCAGCCTGCAGCGGCAACAGCAGCGCAGGCAACGCCGTCGCCTGCGCGAAGCCGGCATTGCGGTTCTGTTGCTGTGTGCGCTGGGTCTCTACAGCCGCCATGCCTCGCCGCCGCTGGCGCAGGTACTGCGTACGGCCGCTGGCGAGATCCGCGAGGAGACCCTTCCGGATGGTTCGCATGTCCTGCTGTCACCCGGCAGCGAAGTGAAGGTGCGCATCGATGGGCAGCGCCGCCAGCTCCAGTTGCAGCGTGGCCAGGCCTGGTTCCAGGTCGCCGCCGATGCCGACCGGCCCTTCCAGGTGCACACCCCGCAGGGCACCGTCACTGCACTGGGGACCGCATTCGATCTTGCCGTGCAGGGCAACAGCAGCGTGGTCACCGTTACCGAGCATCGCGTGCGCGTGGACAGCGGCAACGCCAGCATGCTGGCCAACGACGGCGAGCAGCTGCGCTTCGATGGGCAGTCAACAGCCGATGCAACAACCATCGCCCCCGGAACACTGGCCTGGCGCGAGCGGCGCCTGCACTGGGTCTCGGCCCCGCTGGCCGACGTCACGCAGGGCCTGGACCGCTGGCACGGCGGGCACACGTGGGTCATCGGCGAGCAGCTGCGCCAGCAGCCGGTCACCCTGCTTGGCAGTACCGACGGCGCAGCCAGCAACCGCGACCAGTTGGCCACTCAGTTGCAGGTGCGCGTGCTGCGCCTCGGCGACGGCATACAGGTGTGGCTGCCGCCACGCAGGGAACGGCGTGATGGACCCTGACATCCGGCCTGCGGCTGCGTCTACCCGGGATGACGACGCTCTGCGTCAGCCCCTGGAGCCCCCGATGCTGTGCCCCCGCCCCCTTGTCCTCGCCCTGTCGCTGGCCTGCGCCAGCACCGTTCCACTGCTGCCAAACAGCGCCCACGCGCAGGCCGCCACTCGAAGCTACGATCTGCCCGCCCAGCCACTGGCGGCCGCGCTGGACGCCTACAGCCGGCTGACCGGTGTCGATCTGGTGATCGGCGCGGCGCTGCCCCCAGGTCATTCGGCGCCTGCGCTGCGCGGTGACTTCGACGATGCGCAGGCCCTGACGCGCCTGCTGGCAGGCAGCGGCCTGCGCCCGCGCTTCGTGGATGCGCGTCGTGCCGCCCTGGAACCGGCGCCGGCCGAACGCGCCGATGGCAGCCGCCGCACCGGCCCGCTGCGGGTGCAGGGTACTACCGCACACGGCCAGGCACCGGGTGCCGGTGCCAGCCAGTATGTACCAGCCACCCGCGATGGCTTTGCGCCTTCGATCGGCAGCGAGCGCGTGGCGATGCCCGAACGCCAGGAAGGCAACAGCCTGCTGCGCTCGATGCCTGGCACCCACAGCTTCCATTCGCGCAGCCAGCCGGGCCTGCAGGTCAACATCCGCGGCATGACCGGTGCTGGCCGGGTCAACACCATGATCGACGGTGTCACCCAGACCTTCCGCAACAATGCCGGGCATGGCTCGGGTGGTCCGTTCGCCTATGTCGATCCTTTCCTGCTGGCCGGCGTGGACGTGCAACGCGGTGCGGTCGCCGGTGGTGATGGTGCGGGTACGCTGGCCGGCAGTGCCAACTTCCGCACGCTGGATATCGACGATCTGCTCGGTGAGGGCCGTGACTGGGGCCTGCGTGCAGGCTATCGCCACGGCAACAACGGCTACGGCAGCGGCCGTACCTTCGCCGGTGCCTGGCGCCACGGTGAAGAGGGTGGCGACCGCCAGTTCGGCCTGCTGGCCGCTGCCAGCAGCAGCCGCAGCAGCGAATACGCGACCGCGCGTGGGCAGAAGAACAACGCCGACCCGGGCAGCCAGCAGCCCAGCAGCTGGCTGTTGAAAGCACGCCTGCAGCCCAGCGACCAGCACCGGCTGGACCTGAGCCACATGCGTTACGAAAACGACTTCTACCACAACTATCCGTGGCAGATTTCCGCGCGCAACCAGCGCGCCAACTACCACTACACGCCCTATTCGCCGTGGATCGACCTGCGTGCAACCTTCGCCGGCAACAAGACCCGGCTGTTCTATCCGCCAGTGGAGGATTCCAGCTACATCGGTCGCCGCACCCACAGCAACCTGAGCAGCTGGACCGTTGACAACACCAGCCGCTTCGACATCGGGGCACTGCAGGCGCGCTGGAACACCGGCATCAAGCACCAGTCGGACATCTATGTGGCCGATACCCCCGTCCTGCGCGGTGCCAACCCGCAAGGTCGCAGCCAGCTGGACAGCTTGTTCAGCACGCTGGAGCTGCAGTACGGCATCTACGCGCTGACCGCCGGCCTGCGCCAGGACCGCTTCGGCATCCGTGGCCACATCCCGGTGTGCTCGGATGTGCCCGGCCAGTGCGCGGAGATCAACGGTGGCGGCATCGACGTGCGCCGTACCCAGCGCGCCCTCAGCCCCAGCCTGGCGGTATCGTGGCAGGCCACCGACTGGCTGCAGTTGTTCGCAGAAGCCTCGCGTACTTCCCGCCCGCCGCGGGTGCAGGAGATGTTCTTCGAGAAGATCCCGCTGGAAGGCATGAGCGATGCCGATGGCGTGGGCGCCAACCCGTTCCTGCGCCGCGAGCGCTCGCGCAACCTGCAGGTCGGTGCCAACCTCAGCACCGACTCGCTGCTGGTCGACGGTGACCTGGCACAGCTGCGGATCACCCGCTTCGACAACCGCATCCGCGACTACATCAAGCCGCAGTACCTGCTGATCGTGCATCCGCCGGAAGTGGAACCGTTCGTGGTGCCGATCGACAGCGATCCGCAGCTCACTGCCTGGACCGATGCGCTGGACGTGGACGACTTCAGCACCACCACGCGCTGGATGAACCACCCCGGCGTGGTGCGCATGCGCGGTATCGAACTGGAAGCGCATTACGCCAGCGAGCACTACCACGCCACGCTGAGCTGGACCCGCTCGCACACCAGTGCGCCGGCCATCGAGTTCGTCAACCTGGAAGACATCACCGCCCTGCCCGACCGCTACTGGACGCTGGACGTGGGCGGCCGCTGGTGGCAGCAGCGCGTGCAGGCCGGCCTGCGCGCCGAGTACTCCGGGCCGACCGAGGAAGGCTACGACTTCTTCCAGACCCGCAAGACCGGCGGCACCGACGTGCTGCTCGACTTCTACGCCAGCTTCAAGCCCCAGGCCAACACCACGCTGTGGCTGAACATCGAAAACCTGCAGAACAAGGCCTATGACAACAATGCCTCGATCGACAGCATCTTCAGCCCGATCCTGGACCGCGGCAACGGCCGTGGCCGTACCGTCTCGATGGGCGTCAATGTGGCGTTCTAGCCGTCGCTGGCTGCCCGTATGCCTGCTCGCGCTGGCGACCGTGGCCAGCGCGCAGCCGATGCCTGGCTCAGTGATCGACCTGGCCAACGGCCGGCACCTGGACGAAGCCGCGTTCGTGGCGTATGCGGCGGACGCCCAGAGGCTGATGCTGGGTGAGCGCCATGACCTCGCCGGAGACCACGCCGCCCAGCGCTGGCTGCTGCAGGCGCTGCAGCGGCGGCGCCCGCAGGGTTCGCTGGTGCTGGAAATGATCGCCAGCGAGCGCCAGCCACGCCTGCAGCGGGTGCAGCGCTGGCTGGCCAAGGGCAACCAGGCCGAAGGTGCACGCCTGCAGGAACTGCTGGACTGGGATACGCGTTGGCCGTGGGCCGCGTATGGCGGGCTGGTACAGGATGCTGCCGATGCAGGCACGCCGCTGTTCGGCGGCAACCTGTCGCGTGCCGAGGTCAACGCGCTGCTCGCGTCCACCAAGGGCGTACGGTTCCCGGTGGCCGCTGCCCGCCAGCGCCTGTCGGCGGTGGTGCTGGCCCAGCACGCAGACGCAGCACCGATGCTGGAAGGGATGCTGGCCGTGCAACAGGCCCGCGACACACGCATGGCACAGGTGCTGCTCGATGCGCCCGCGCCGGCGCTGCTGGTAGCGGGGCGCTGGCATGTACTGCGCGGTACCGGGGTACCGGGCTACCTGTCACCGGCTACGCCTGCGCTGGTGATCGCATTGGCTTCGCCGGGTGAAACCGTGGATGCGGCGGATGCCGATCTGCTGTGGGTGCTGGACGATGAGTGAGCGCGGCCAACACTGGCAGGCGATCGCGATCACCGCCGTCCTGCACCTGCTGCCCCTGCTGCTGTTGGTGCACTGGGTGGCAGCGCCGCCGATGCTGCCGCCGCCGGAGCAGGACGTGCGCATCAGCCTGCGCCTGCTGGCGCCGGCCACGCCGCCACAGCCCGTAGAGGAGCGCCAGGCCGACACCCCCAGCCAGGCGCAGCAGGCGCGCGCATCGCAACCGGCAAAGTCGCCGCCGCCACCGAAACCCACCGCCGCGCGCGAGGGCGAGTTGGCCGCCAGCGAAACGGGCGGGACGGGTCGAACGCCGCTGCCGGTCGCCACGCCGGCGGCCGCGACCGATGCCAGTCCCGCACCGGCATCGATCACGGCCGCTCCGCCCGCTCCAGACGCGCCACCGGCGGACTTCCAGGCCGGCGCCGCCAGCGACCAGTGGGAAGCCCGCCTGATGGCGCGGCTGGAGCGTTACCGCTATTACCCTGCCGCCGCACGCTCGCGCCGGCAGCAGGGCACTGCCTGGGTCAGGGCCAGCATCGACCGCGAAGGCCGCCTGCTGGCTCTGCGGCTGGAACAGTCCAGTGGCCAGCCGATGCTCGATGACGCTGCGCTGCAGACCTTCCGTCGCGCGCAGCCACTACCGCCCATTCCCGATCAACTGAAGGCACCACAGGAACTGGTGGTGCCGGTGGAGTACTACCTGCGCTAGGCGGCGTAGGCCTCCGCCTCGATCTCGAACAGCATGCCGTCCAGCGCCAGTCGCGGCACCGGGATCAGCGTGCAGGTGGGCGCCGCACGGTTCGGCCAGCGTCGCCGTACCTGGTGGGCAATGATGCCCAGCCGGTCCTCATCGTGGCCGACCACCAGGATGCGCAACCGCGCCACATCAACCAGGCTTGCCTGCGCCGAGCGCAGCGCGGTCTGCAGGTTGTCCAGCGCCTGCCCGACCTGGTCTTCGAAGCTGGGCGAGAGACGGCCCTGCGCATCTTCACCGCCCTGCCCGGCCACGTGGATCACCCGTGCCGGCAGGCGCACCACCGCCACGTGTGAGTAGCCGTTGGCCGAAGGATCGTAGAGGCCCGGTGGATTGAACAGCTCCAGCAGGCCATGGCGGAAGTCCGGTGTGGTCAGCAGGTTCATGCCGCGCGCTTCGTGGGGGTTGCCGGCAGTCTGTGACCTCAACCCCGGTTGAGGTCAAACGGATCCGGTGCAACAGACCGGTCTGCCACGCGCAACGATCACGCGATCCCGTGGAATCGAGCCTGCTCGACTTCCGCTGACGAAAAGCAGTCGAGCAATCTCGACTCTACAGAAGCGTGGTCACGTCCACGCCGGGTCTGCGGTGAAATCGATGGTCAACCAGAACGTGCTGCCCCGAGCATCCAGCCTGACCGCGATCTCGTCACGCATCGCATCGACCTCGCCCACCGAGCCCAAGGGCGTAGCCGGATCGGCCAGCACATGGATCTCGATGAAGCGCATCCGCCCCATCTTCGCCACGTGGCTGGTGAAACCGGCATAGCCACGCTCGGCCACGAATGCCTGCATGACCTGCTGCACGCGCCGGTCCAGATCATCCGGCGCCACCTGGAGTACTTCGCGCATGGCCTTCCACGCACTGCGCGCCGGTACCGGCAGTACCGCCAGGCTGATCAATGCCAGCACGATCGAATCCAGGTACGGCACCCAGTGGTGCCACTCACCGCCATGCAGGACCAGGGCCAGTACGAAGGCCAGCACTACCGCCAGGCTCATCAACCCACCCAGCAGCCAGCCTCGTACATCCAGCCACAACAGCGCCGAGCGCAGGCGCCGCGCCCGCTGGGCGACGAACGCCGCCATCGCCAGGTTGCTGGCACTCAGCAGCGCCGCCCACCACAGCGCGGGCCCGAATTTCACCTCGTGTCCGCCCGTGGTCAAACCGATCACCGCGTTGGCCAGCGCATACACGCAGGCCAGCGACAGGATCACACCGCCCAGCGCCTCGACCATCGGCTCCAGGTGCCAGTAGCCGTACTGGAAGCGCGGGCTCTGTTCCCGCGCCACCAGCCGCAGCACCGACAACGACACCAGGGTCAGGGCAACGTCGACCAGGCTGTACACACCGTCGAACAGGATGGCCTGCGATCCCACCAGCAGGCCACCGCTGAAGCCGACCACGCTGACCGCGATGGTGACCCCGATCGAGAACTTCAGGATGCGTTGCTCGCGCGCGGTATCCATCGTTCGCCGAAGGGCCGACCGTCGCCGGTCAGGCCTTCAGTACCTCCACCTTGTACGAGGTCACATCGCCGTCGTTCTCGATGATGAGCCCGTGCACGTCCGACTCGAAGCCCGGGAAGCGGGCATTCTGCTCACGGGCGATGCGCAGCGACTGGATGATCGGCTCATCGCTGTCGCCAAAGCGCTCGCCCGGCATGATGGTCGGAATGCCCGGCGGGTACGGCACCAGCATGGTCGCGGCGATGCGACCACTGACCTGCTCGATGTCGACCCGCTCGATCTCGCCCTTCACCAGGTGGTTGTAGGCATCGGCCGGGGTCATCACCGGGGTTGGCAGATCCACGTACATCTCGCGCATCACCTTGGCCACCGCGAACTCCTGGTTGAACGCATGCAGCGCGTCGCACAGGTCACGCAGGCCCCAACCGGCGTAGGCATTCGGATAGTCGGCGGCCAGCGTCGGCAGTGCCTGGCTGAGCGGCGCATTGCGGTCGTACAGTTCCTTGAACGCCATCAGTTCGGTGACAAGGGTGCTCCACTTGCCCTTGGTGATGCCCATTGAGAACAGGAACAGCACCGAGTACAGGTTGGTCTTCTCCACGGTGATGCCGCGGCCCCACAGGAACTTGCTCAGCACCGCCGCCGGAATGCCCAGCTTGCCCATGCTGCCGTCCATCGCCAGGCCCGGGGTCAGCAGGGTCACCTTGATCGGGTCGATCAGAACATAGTCATCCACCAGGTTCTCGAAGCCGTGCCAGTGCGCATCCGGCTGCAGGTACCACTCCTCGCGCTTGGCCACCATCGGTGCCGGCGTATCGCCCTTGTCCAGGCTGCGCTCGACCTGGGTCGGCTGCCACACGCTGAACCACCAGTCGTCGCGCCCCAGGTCATCGCGGACGTGCAGCATCGCGCGGCGGAACGCGATCGCCTCGTCGTGCATTTCCTGTACCAGCGAACGGCCGGCATCGCCTTCCATCATCTTCGAGGCCACATCACAGGCCGCGATCACCCCGTAATGCGGGCTGGTCGAGGTGTGCATCATGAACGACTCGTTGAAGCGCTCGGCATCCAGGTCGCGCTGCGCCGAGTTGCGCACGTGGATCATCGAGGCCTGCGAGAACGCGGCCAGCAGCTTGTGCGTGGAATGCGTGGTGAAGATGATCGCATCCTGCTCGCGCGGCTTGCCCTTGGCCATGCCGTAGTGGTTCTCGTAGAACGGATGGAACGCAGCGTAGGCGTACCAGGCTTCGTCGAAATGCAGGAAGTCCACCGCGCTGCCGATCTCGTCGGCGATCTTCTCGGCGTTGTAGCACAGGCCATCGTAGGTGGAGTTGGTCACCACTGCGATGCGCGGCTTGGAGCCGGCCTTGTAGGCCTTGCTGGCCAGCGGGTTGGCGGCGATACGCTGCTGCAGCGACTCGGGCGTGAACTGGTCCAGGCTGATCGGGCCGATGATGCCATGCGCGTTGCGGCTGGGGGTGAAATACACCGGCACCGCGCCGGTCATGATCAGCGCGTGCAGCAGCGACTTGTGGCAGTTGCGGTCGACGAACACCACGTCGCCGCGGGCCACTGTGCCGTGCCAGACGATCTTGTTGGCGGTGGAAGTGCCGTTGGTGACGAAGAAGGTATGGTCGGCACCGAAGTTGCGTGCGGCCTCGTTCTCGGCGTCCTTGATCGGACCAGTATGGTCAAGCAGCGAACCCAGTTCCGGCACCGAGATCGACAGATCGCTGCGCAGCGTGTTCTCGCCATAGAACTGATGGAACGCGCGGCCGACCGGCGATTTGGTGAACGCCACGCCGCCCGCATGGCCAGGCGTATGCCAGGAATAGTTCGACTCGGCCGCGTGATGGATCAGCGCCTTGAAGAACGGCGGCAGCAGGTTCTTCATGTAGTCTTCGGCCGCGCGCATCACCTGCCGCGAGATGAAGCTCTTGGTGTCTTCGAACAGGAAGATGAAGCCGTGAATGTACTTGAGCAGCTTGCTCGGCACCTTCTCGATGGTGCGGCGCTCGCCGTACAGGAACACCGGGAGGTTGGCGCGGCGCGCGCTCTGCTCGCGCAGGAAGGCGGTCAGGCGCTGGAACTCGCCATCCACCTCTTCGCTGCCATCGATCGAGATCAGCACCGCCGACGCCGCCACGTAGGTGCGGGCACCGGCACGGGCATCATCCAGGTTCAGGCCGCACAGCACGCGCTGGTCGTTGCTGCGCAGCTCTTCCACCAGGGCGCGGATCAGGATGCCGCCGATGCGCGGCGACTCGTAGTCGTTGTCGATGACAATGACCGGGTAGTCCAGGGACTTGAAGTACACGTTGATTCTCCTTGTCTAACTCAGGAACGCTGGGCGCCGGCGCTGATCGCCGAGGCCTCGCGGGCGCGCTGCCGCTGCTGGCGGCGCTCCTCGCTGAAGAAGGGATAGAACACGGTGATGAACAGCACGAACAGGAACGCGTACTGCACGATGGTTCCCGACGAGCCGTAGATCGCCCACAGGCAGTAAACGACGGTCAGGCTGGTCAGGGTCCAGAACGCACCGGTGTGGACCAGGGTGTGCGAGCGCTCGACCACGAAGTAGCAGGCCACGCACGAGTAGATGTAGGGCAGCAGGGTCAGCACCACCGCCGCCGATGTGATCACGTCGAACTGTGCCGACGCGGTTTCCGAGGTGGAAGTGACCAGCACCGCCAGGGTCATCAGCACGGCCACGATCAGCACACCCTTGACCGGCACGTCGTCCTTGTTGGTCTTGCTGAAGATGCTCGGGAACAGGCCGTCATCGGAGGCCGCCTTGGCGCTCTGCGCGGTCAGCAGGATCCAGCCGCCCAGCGAACCGGCAGCGCCGATGAAGGCACACAGGCTGACCAGCGCACCGCCCCAGCCACCGACGGCCTTGGCGGCAGCCAGTGCGAACGGCGCATCGGAGGTCTGCAGTTCGCCATTGGGCACCATGCCCATGATCACCGAGGAGCTGGCGATATAGGCGATGGCAGCCAGGAACACGCCGGCCAGGGTGGCACGGGCCACGTTCTTTTCCGGGTTCTCGACCACACCAGCGGTGACCGAGGCCGACTCGACACCAATGAAGGCCCACAGCGTCAGTGCCGCGGCGCTGGAGATCGCGCCGAAGTTGGATTCACCCGACACATTGTAGGCGCCCTTGAAGATGTCGGCATCGAAGAAGAACCAGCCGAAGATGGCGATGCCCAGGATCGGCACCAGCGCAAAACTGGTGGTGACGGTCTGCACCCGGCTGACGAACGCCGGACCGATCACGTTGGCGAAACTCAGCGCCCATACCAGGATCAGCACCGCGATGCAGCGCACCAGCGGCTCGGACAGGATCGGGAAGAAGTAGCTGAAATAGCCCACCGCGGCGATCGGAATGGCGACGTTGCCGATCCAGTTGGCGAACCAGTAGATGGTGTTGGTCTGGAAGCCCATGTACGGCCCGAACCAGTCGCGCGCATAGGCGTACGGGCCGCCCGCCTTCGGTGCCAGCTTGCCCAGCTTGGCGAACACGAAGGCCAGCAACAGCGCACCGGCGGTGGTGATCAACCAGCCCCAGATCGAGGCGGTACCGATCTTGGCCAAGCTCGATGGCAACAGGAACACGCCTGAGCCCATCATGTTGCCGGCGACGAGGAAGGTGGCTCCGACCACCCCGATTTTCTTTGCTTCTGCCATGACGATCTCCGGTACTGGCATGAGCCCGGCAGCACCGGGCGTGGGGACGGTTGCGCTGGCGTACGACCGCTGGCGCCTATTTGATGAAGTTGTATTGCAGGCTGCCCTGCACCCGGACCGTGTCGCCGCGCGCGCCGCCCTGCTGTTCCAGGCGGCCGTACAGCACCTCCATGCCCATCGTCCACGACGGCGCGGGGCTCCAGATCAGGTTGAATACGCCGTACCGGCTCTGCCGGAAGGCATCGGCCGCCAGTGCGGCGTTCCGCTCCAGGGTCAGCTGGCCGAAGATCAGGTTCGATCGCCACAACTCGGACCAGTAGTGGGTATAGCCGACGAAGCCGCCGTGCAGGTCCAACACGTCGAGGCGGCCATCGGCACCGACCACCGCGTCCAGCCCGGAGCCGGTCAGGTCGGCGGTATAGCGGCTGAGGCCGCGTCCTCCCAGCGCACCGAACAGCAGCAGGTCGCGCTCGCCCACCGAGGCCGAGCCACTCAGCTGCAGGCCGCCGGCCATTCGCCGGTCGCGCTCGCCATCGCCGTCATAGGCCAGGCTGCGCGCCACCGCGCCCACCTGCAGGTGGCCCCAGTCGCGCTCCATGCGCGCGGTCACGGTTACGTCCGGCAGACGGTTCACCGCAGCCCGCTCATCACTGGCACCGGCAAGTTCAGTCTTCGGGTCTTCGGCCGCCACGGTCAGCGTGTTGCCCTTGCCCATCGTGAAGCTGTGGTGGATGCCGGCCACCAGCAGATAGCCGGCGCCGCCCGGCCCGGCGAAGTCCAGCGTGTCGGGCAGGCTGTCCGGGTCCATGAAGCTGGAGTAGCCATAGCCGGCATAGGTATTGCCGAGCTGTCCATACGCATGCCGCAGGCGGAACTCGTAGCCATCGCTGCTGCCGAAGAAGTCGTTCTCCAGATAGAAGCGCAGGTTGCCGTGCGTGGTTGGACGCCGCGCCTCGAAGCTGAAGCGGGTCTGCTTGGCGTGGATGTTGAAGTTGGAGACATCGCGGTGGCTGCCGCCCACCGGCATCGACGAGGGAATGAACTGATCCTCGTCGCCGGCCGCGCGCGAATCGGCGATGGCATCCAGCTTGGCGTAACCGCCGATGCGGATCACCGTATCAGTGCCGGGTATGGCAAAGAACCCCTTCAGATCCGGATCGGTCGGGCCCGCCGCACTGTCCGGTCGCGATGCCGCAGTGGACGGATCAGCGACCGAATCGCGCTGCGGCAGTACCGGCTGCGCCACACCCGGCACCTGGGTGCGATGGATCACGTCGGCAGGGGCGGCAGAGGCCATCGGCGCCATTGCAGGCGCGGCTGTTGCCTGCACAGGCGCAGCATCGCGCTGCTCAAGCCGGTCCAGCCGTTGCTGCATGCGTTCCAGCGCCTGGCGCATGGCGGCCATCTCGCTCCGCAATGCCTGCGCATCCTCTGCATCACCCTGTTGAGCGTACGCCGGCGTGATCGCCAGTGCCCCCAGGCATGCCAGACTCAGTACGGCCAAACGCATTGCATCCTCCCCTGACGAACACTCGCATCACGGTTCCGGAGCGCATTCATGCGCCGCCCTGGCTTCGCGTTGCCGTTGCTGGAAATGCGGGTACTGCGTCGACGACATCGGCCAGCCTGCGCACGGCAGGCAACAGGACGATGACACTGCCCCGCCTGCATCCATGTCGACTCCATCAAGGCCGCGCTGCCAGAGAGGTGGCGACCGCAGCGGTCTGGGTAACAAGCACAGAGTGAGAGTGTCGTGAATGGCTGTGCCGGCCGACCCTGATCAGGGCGTGGCGAGCGCGGCATCCATCGCGCATTGACGCTGTATTCCATGCGTCAAAGGCTAGTCCGTTTGTCGCTTTTGGCCTTGATTGGAATCAAGGCACGATGCTTGATCTCAGTCACGATTCAGACGTGACGACGAACAGACAATGCGCAAGCGGTTGTGTTCGCCTGGGGCAGGAACGCAACAGGCCCGCATGTCACCATGCGGGCCTGTGGTCTACATCATCATGCAGGCGTGGATCAGCGCGGACCAAGCACCGTCTGCAGGTCGTCGCCCTGCGGCAATCCGGCCCGGCGCTGCACCTGGCCCTGTGCATCCTGGAACAGGATGCCCGGGGTGCCCTGGAACCCCATTTCCAGCATCAACACCTGGTTGGCGTCGAGCTTGCCGGCGATCTCGCGGCTGATGTTCGGCAGCGCTTTGATACCGCCACGGTCGAACTGGTGTTCGTTCTCCAGCAGCGCCGCGCTCGGATCACGTGCGGAGAGGATGGCTGCGGCCTTGGCCGGACTGTCCTCGCGGATCACACCCACCATGATGTGGCGCAGCTGTACCTTGCCGGCGTCGACCCACGGACGGGCCGCCTCCCAGAACTTGTGGCAATACGGGCAGTTGGCATCGCTGAAGGTATAGACCACGCGGGGCGCGTCGGCCTTGCCATCACGTACCCAGGCGCTGGCTTCGAGCTTGGTCCACATTTTGACCGACATCGGTGCGGCAACCAGCTTCTCGACCGCTTCGGCAGCCACATCATTACCTTCGGCATCGAACAGGCTGCCCACCAGTACGTGCTTGCCATCGGCCGTGACATAGGCCGCTGCAGGCTGCTGCCCTCCCACCACGCCAGCAAAACCGCGCAGGCCGTCCGGCGCATCGAACTCGGCAACGACCTCGAAGCCGTGCTTCTCGATGCCCTTCAGCACCGCTGGACGGTCGCCCTTGGCGGCAGATGCCGGAGCAGTCGTCGCCGACGCCGTAGCGGCCTTGCCCGGCGGCGTCTGTGCCTGGCTGCAGGCGGCCAATGCCAGCATGACCGGCAGCAGGAGCACCGCCGGGGCGGTGCGCAGGGAAATCGACAACATGGGAACTCCGTAGTGAGATGCCTGCGCAGGCTACCGCAGCCGGCGCAGTTTGTGTTCAAGGCCGGCCGCAGTCAGTTCGCCCAGGTGCAGTTCACGCAGGCGCCCATCGGCGTCGAAAAAGAGCGTGGAAGGATATGCCTGAACGCCGAGCACGGTGGAAGCAGCAGCGTCATCATCCAGCAGCACGTTGCCCAGCATCAGTCGTTCGCCGGCCAGGAAACCCTGGACCTCATCCAGGGTTTCGCCCTGGTTGAGGAATACGAACTGCACGTCATCATGTGCCTGTTGTGCCGTCGCCAGCACCGGCATCTCACGGCGGCAGGGCCCGCACCATGTGGCCCACAGATTCAGCACCAGCGGCTTGCCGCGGAACTGCTGCAGATCGATACGATCGCCTTGAAGGTCCGCCACCTGCAGCGCCGGCAACGGCATCTGCCGCTCCTGCCATGCCGACAGCAACTGGCCACCAGCGACCCAGAACAACGCACCCACCAGTGCGCTCGTCAGCACCGGTGCACGCAACTGACGCCACGGCCGCAGACGCCATAATCCCCACGACAGCCCGGCCACCAGCACCACCATCAGGTGATAGCCACCATCGGTGACCTGCAGAATGCTCCAGGGCTCCGAACGATAGAGCGCGAAATTCAGCACAACAAAACTGACACGACCACACAGCAGGCCGACCAGCAGCATGTCCAGCACCATGCCTGCTGCCGACGGCAGCGGCATTCCCACTGCCCTGCGCGGCCAAAGACGGGCAACGATCATGGCCAGCAATGTGCACATCAGGATCAACACCACCGGCATCGGTACCGGTCCAACACTCGACATCAGCCCACCTGTTCAAGTTCCACTGCCTGCATGGTCAAAGCGTCACGCCCAGGTTGCAAGCGCTCGCCCGCCACCCATGGTCAGGCCGCACTCCGCCCCAACTGCATTCCGGGGGACGCCTGCAGGCCGCGCAGACTTCCGGCCACCGACGGCATCAACGGTCGCTCCCGCCGCTTGCAGTTGACGTGGCGGCGATAGTTGGCCGGTGTCATGCCTACGATGCGGAGGAACAGACGCCGGAACGCGCTCTGATCAGCGTAGCCCACCCCCCAGGCCACCTCCTCGATGCCTGCGCCCTGCTGCAGCAGGGTCTGCGCCTTGGCAATGCGCAGCCGTTGGCAGTATTCGATCGGCCGCAGACCGGTCGCCCGGAGGAAGCGCCGCTGCAGGGTGCGCGGTTCCAATCCGGAAACCTCGCAGATTGCGGCCAGAGTGGCTCCTCGTGCCGCAGTGGTATGCAGCCAGCGCTGGGCCTTCAGTACATCGCGGTCACCGTGGGCGAAGTTGGCACTGAAACGCTCAAGATCCTGCTGGATTCCTGCGGGCACGACGATCCCGAGCTGTTGCGCGACCGCGCTCGCCACGCCCTGCCCGTGCAGCCGGTACAGCAAACGCAACCCGAGGAAACGCCAGGCCTGCGATCCGCCAACCGTCAGCAGATCGCCATCGTCGACCAGCGCCCGCTCACTGGGCACCCAGCTCACCGCCTGCGCCTGCAGCCCAGGATGTCGCCCCAGATCGGGGCCGCTGACCGTTCTTTCGGCCAGCAGTCCCGCACGGGCCAGTACACCGACCCCGTCGCTGGCAGCAGCCAGCAGGCTGCCCCCGTCGTAATGGGCCCGCAACCAGTCCAGCAGGACCTCTTCGGCGCGCAGACAGGCTCCGGGGCTGATCTGGCCGGGAACCGCGATCACCGCGGGAATGGCGGCGTCGAGCATTTCAGCACCCGCGATGCGGTGTACGCCGGTCTGGCTGGCGGGAACGATCCAGCGGGTGACAAGCACACGCTTGAAGGGTCGGCGCTGCTGTTGGGCCAGGCGGTTGGCGACGTGGGCCATTTCGGCCAGCACAGAGGCGGCGGAGGGGTCCCCTCCCGGATATTCGACCACCGCAACCTCTACGAATGCTTCGTTCCTGACTCCCTCCACAGACCACCTCCTCGGTTCGTTGCAGGCCATCGAACGGCCGGTTCAGGCGAAGGGTAGGAACAGGCCCATCTGCGGGGCTATGAAGAAAGTTGCAAAGTGGGCTGAATGCGCGCACCGAGCTGAAGCCTTGACTCTCGACCAGACTCCAGGCTTCACAATGGCCGGCAGGATCCGCAGGAAAGCTGCCATGAACATTGGACAACTGGCCCGTCAGGCGGGCGTGCCGATCGATACGGTCCGCTATTACGAACGGCAGCAGCTGCTGCCGACGGCGGCGCGCTCGGCCGGGGGTTACCGCATCTTCGGCGAGCCGGATCTGCGCCGGCTGCGCTTCATCCGCCGCGCCAAGGCACTGGGCTTCAGCCTGGAGGAAATCGGAGAGCTGCTCGCGCTCAGTGATCACCACCAGCAGGACATGGGCAGCGTGCGTGACACCGCGCAGGCCCGCCTGCAGGACATCGCACAACGGTTGGCCGAACTGCAGCGCATGCACATCGCGCTGTCGCAGCTGGTCGACGCCTGCCCCGGCCATGGCGCGCTGGACCAGTGCCCGATCCTGGCCGCTCTGACCGACGACACCACGGCCGCAGGCGACTGACATCGGCTTCGCAACACGCGTGAAGAAAAGTGCAACAAATGCTTGCCAACCCCCTGGGGCAAGGCTATTATTTCGCTCCTCAGCGACGTGGGGCCATAGCTCAGCTGGGAGAGCGCCTGCATGGCATGCAGGAGGTCAGCGGTTCGATCCCGCTTGGCTCCACCAATCTTTCGGCATTAGGCCGTCGAAAGGTCGCTAAAGAACATTGATGAGAATTGCGTCCCCATCGTCTAGAGGCCTAGGACATCACCCTTTCACGGTGGCGACCGGGGTTCGAATCCCCGTGGGGACGCCACTCATCACGAACAACGAGGACCCGGCCGATAACCGGGTCTTTTTTGTTCACCGCCTACCGGCATTCAGGGTGTGGCGTTGCGGTTCCCCTGCCCTCGTGGCTGCGGTTGAACCGGAACGAAAAAAGTTCAAAAAAAGACTTCCACAAACGTGAACACGCAGGTATGATAGGCGGCTCGGTAACACGGGGCCATAGCTCAGCTGGGAGAGCGCCTGCATGGCATGCAGGAGGTCAGCGGTTCGATCCCGCTTGGCTCCACCACTTTCGACATTAGGCCGTCGAAGGTTCTACAACTTGAAGTTTTTCGTGCGTCCCCATCGTCTAGAGGCCTAGGACATCACCCTTTCACGGTGGCGACCGGGGTTCGAATCCCCGTGGGGACGCCAGTTTCAAAACGGACTCTGCTCCCGGCAGATCATCCGGAGTTTCATGGGGCCATAGCTCAGCTGGGAGAGCGCCTGCATGGCATGCAGGAGGTCAGCGGTTCGATCCCGCTTGGCTCCACCACTTCGACATTAGGCCGTCGAAGGATCTACAACTTGAAGTTTTCGTGCGTCCCCATCGTCTAGAGGCCTAGGACATCACCCTTTCACGGTGGCGACCGGGGTTCGAATCCCCGTGGGGACGCCAATTCTTGAAAACCCTGGCTTCGGCCGGGGTTTTTCTTTGCCTGAGATTCCCGTGAAAGCCCTGTCCACGCATGGCGTGGATCTACTGCAGAGCCGGGATGGATCCGGCGGCCGGTTGGCCCAGTAGATCCATGCCACGCATGGATGGCCTCAGCCTGAACACACCTCAGAACCGGCGATACATCCCGATCGATGCAGGTGCGGTGGGTGCGAAACCAAACTGCGCGTACAACCGGTGCGCTTCACCATCGGCCAGAAGGCTGACGTATGCAGACGGCGGCAGGTTCGCCTGCATCCAGCCATCCAGGCGACGCATCACTTCCTTGCCCAGGCCCTGCCCCTGCAGGCGCGGCAGCACCGCGATATCACAGACCTGCAGGTGGCACCCACCATCGCCGACGATGCGGCCCATCGCTACCAGCTCATTGCCCTGGTAGGCGCACACGCCATACAGGGTATTGGGCAGCGCGCGTGCCGCCGCCTCCTGGCTCTTGGCACTGAGGCCCGCCAGCACACGCAGCTGGCAATAGTCTTCGACCGTGGGGACAGCCTCGCGGAACTGGCAGCTGACAGAATCATTCATGCGGTATCTCCCTGTAGGTCGGGCTATCCTGCCGCATCCACGTCGCAACGACTGCGACCCAGGCCTGCAGAGTTCCCATGTGCTATTCCGCCCTGATCCGCGCTGACTACGCCAAGCTGGTCCGCGAGTTCGGTGCCATCCTGTCGCTGGAGGAGTTCGCCGAACTGTACGCGCACGATCCCGGCAAGAAGCGGCCGAAAACCCCCAAGGCCATGGACGACGGCTTTGCCGGCGCGCGCACCGAACAGGGTCGCGACATCGTCGCGAAGATCCAGCAGTGGCATGCGCAGGAACGCCAGGCTCTGGAGGCGGAGCTGGCCCGCCAACGCGAGCGCCGCGATATCGCCCACGCGACGCTCGCCACCCGCCCCACCCAGAAGGCACGCAACGACCTGCGCGTGGCCGGCAACCGCATCGAGCGCGCCCAGGCCCGGCTTGAGGACCTGCACCGGGTACAACTACTGCCGCGCGACAACCGCATTTTTCCCGGCACCTACGCGCCGGTGATGGTCAGCGAGAGCGGCCGACGGGTGATCAAGCCGATGCGCTACCAATGCCGGCTGCCGGACAAGCCGGCACGCAACGACGTGCTCTACCCCGGCACCTACAACGCACGACGCGACAGCCTGGAAGGCTATTGGCGCGGCGCGTTCGGCCTTCGCCACGGCGTTGTCGTGGTGCAGGCGTTCTATGAGCACGTACCACGCCACGCGATCGCAGGGCGCGCGCTTGGCGCCAGTGAAAAGGAACAGGATGTGGTGCTGGAGTTTCGCCCGGACCCGCCCCGCGACCTGCTTCTGGCCTGCCTTTGGGCGGAATGGGAGGGACCGGAAGGACGCCTGCTCTCATTCGCCACGATCACCGACACCCCGCCACGCGATGTCGCCGCGGCAGGTCACGATCGCGGCGTGATACCGATCCGCAGGGAGCATCTCGATGCGTGGCTCAACCCCGATCCGGACAACCTGGCCGGGCAGTACAGCATCCTCGACGACCGCGAGGACATCCGTTACCTGTACGAGGAGGCCGGCTGAAGCGCCGTTCTCACGCCGTTGCGCTGGAACGGCCCACCGCACGGCTCAGCGCCCGGGTCAGATCCGCCGACAGATACGGCTTGACCAGCAGTACTCCGGACAGCATGGACTCGGGCAGCTGCTCAGCCAGCATTCCGGTGGCAAGCACGAACGGTACGCCTCGCGCCGACAATGCTGCCGCCACCGGCTCGCTGGTCTCGTTGCGGGCCAGGCGATAGTCCAGCAGGGCCACATCGGGGACCGAGTCTTCCAGCACGCGCAATGCTTCAGCCACGCTCGCCGCCAACCCGACCACGGTCGCGCCGGCATGCACCAGCTGCATCTGCAGCAAGGCTGCGCTCATCTCGTCGTTCTCGACCACCAGCACCCTCAGGTCCTGCAACACTGTCATCGGCTATGGCTCCTGGAGGCATTCAAGCCGGCGCAGTATAGCCAGCGCAGAGCCGATGCCGACAGGAAACGCCTCGATCTGCCTTGCCCCTATGAAAGCCCTGCCCTCCTCGGTTACACTCACACGCTGCCTGCCGGTGTGGCGGAATGGTATACGCAGCTGACTCAAAATCAGCCGGGGGTGACCCCATGAAGGTTCGAGTCCTTTCACCGGCACCACAGCATCAAAGGCCAGGTCCATGACCTGGCCTTTTGCTTTTCGGGCGATGCAGGCCCGTGTAGCCGCTCCGGTGTCACTGTGCTGACGCAAAACTGCGACCGCTGACAGGGTTGTCGCTAGACGTAGTGCACACTTTTCTTGCCAGCCTCACGTACATCTGCCTATGGTGATCCCGCCGGATCCGGGGGTGGGGGACTGCATGACGTTGCGTGCTGCACTGTTTTTTCTCGTCACGCACGCGCTCGTCATTGCCTTTGTCGGCCCGCAGGACCCGGTCGGCTCCTACCTGATGCTGATCACCGCCCCGCTGCTGGCTGCACTGGCCTGCGTACGGCGTGCACGTGTCAGCCAGGCGGCCTGCCAGTGGCGACTGCTCGGCGCGGCCGTCGGCCTGTTCTCTCTCGCGCTGCTGGCGCTGCTGTACCGCAATGTGGCCGGCCTCGCCCCTGCGCAGATGACCGCCTCAACACTGATCCTGTACGTGTTCTACCGGATCCCCCTGACCTACGTCGCTGCAAGCCCGGGCGGCGGGAACCGCTACATCCGTGCGGTGGACCTCGGGATCATTGCCCTGCTTTGGCTGCTGTACTACCTGCATGCGCGGGCCATGGCGCCGCTGAACACCGCCTTGTGGACGCAGTGCCTGAACACCATGAGCGGCGTGCAGAACAGCCTGGTGTTCTGCTTCGCACTGATCCGTTTCCTGGCCGAGGACGATCCGGACCGCCGCGTTTTTTTCCGGACGCTGACGATCTACGCGCTGGGCTACTTCCTGCTGGCCTTCTACATCAATACCTATCAGCCGCAGGTGCCCGACGGCAATTGGGGCGACCTGCTGATCAGTGGACTGTTCGTGCTGCTGGCCATCCTGGCGGGCAGCCATCGTCGCTGCCCGGCAGTGGAGGTATCCCGCAGCCTGCGGCGCATCGTCGATGCCGGCGTACCACTGATGCTGCCCTTGCTGCTGATGCTGGTGGCGCTTCTGGTCGCGCGCCTGCAGCCGACCCTGGCCACGGTCGGCTTCATCGGCTCCCTGCTCGGCTATGCGCTGCGCAGCGTGCTGAGCCAGGTCGAGATCCAGCGCCAGCGCGATGAACTGGAAACGCTGGCGCGGCGCGATCCGCTGACCGGACTGGGCAACCGGCGCAGCTTCGATGAGTCGCTGGATCGGGCCCACCGCCGCGCGCGCCGCCAGGGCCAGGGCCTGGCGGTACTGATGATCGACATCGACCACTTCAAACGGCTGAACGACACCTACGGCCATCCGGAAGGTGATCGGCGCCTGCGTGCCGTCGCCGGCATCCTCGATGGCTGCCTGCAACGGGGCGACGATCTGCTGGCCCGCTATGGCGGCGAAGAGTTCATCGCCGCCCTGCCCTCGCCCGATGCCACCCACGCCCTGGGCCTGGGCGAACGGCTGCGCGCTTCGGTCGAAGCCGCAGCCCTGCCCGCCCCCGTTTCCAGCGTCACCATCAGCATCGGCGTGGCCTGGCAGGCACCCGGCGAAGACGGCGATCCGCGCGGCCTGGTCGAACGCGCCGACCAGGCCCTGTATCGCGCCAAGCATGCCGGTCGCAACTGCGTACGCGGCGACACCGAAACCAAGGAAGAACAGTCCGGTCGCCGCGCCTAGACCGCATGCAGCGCCGCCGCTCCGTGCCGGTGCCCGGCGCCGCCCTGCAAGCGGAAGCTGGCCACCGTCTGCAGCAGCTGCGCCGACTGCTCTTCCATGCTGCGTGCCGCCGCCGACGCCTCCTCGACCAGGGCCGCGTTCTGCTGGGTGCCCTGGTCGATCAGATCGACGGCCTGGTTCATCTGCTGGATGTCGTCGCTCTGCTGCTGCGAGGCAGTGCTGATTTCGGTCATCAGGTCGCTCACCCGGCGCACGTTGGTCACGATCTCGTCCATGGTGCGGCCCGCGCTCTCAACCTGCGCCGTACCGGCACCCACATTGGCAACCGACTCATCGATCAGGTGCTTGATCTCCTTCGCTGCGCTGGCCGAACGCTGCGACAGCTCGCGGATCTCGGTGGCAACCACGGCAAATCCACGGCCGTGTTCACCGGCGCGCGCCGCCTCCACCGCTGCGTTCAGCGCGAGAATGTTGGTCTGGAAGGCGATGCCGTCGATCACCCCGATGATGTCGACGATGCGCCGCGACGAGGCATTGATCACCGCCATCGTTTCGACCACCTCATGCACCACACTGCCGCCGCGCGCAGCGACATCGGCGGCTCCACCGGCCAGCTGGCTCGCCTGGCGCGCGTTGGTGGCGGTGCGCTGCACGGTTTCGGCCAGGCCCTTCATCGACACCGCGGTTTCCTCGAGCGAAGCCGCCTGCTGCTCGGTGCGCTGCGAGAGGTCGCTGTTGCCCTGTGCGATTTCAGTCGCGCCGACTGCGATGGTGTCCGCGGCGAACTTGATCTGGCCGATGATCGCGGCCATCGCCTCGACCAGCGAATTCACGCCTTCGCACAGTTCGGCGATCGAGCCATTCTTGTCGGCGGTGGCCACGCGCTGGGTCAGATCGCCCTGCTTGGCCGCGGCCACCACCTCGCGGGTCTGCGCCACCGCGCGCTGCATGGCCTGGTTTTCATGCACCTGCGCGGTGATGTCGGTGGCGTACTTGACGACCTTGAACGGCTTGCCATTGAGGTCCAGGATCGGGTTGTAGGACGCTTGGATCCAGACCTCACGCCCGCCTTTGCCAAGACGCCGATACTGGCCGGCGTCATATTCGCCGCGCCCCAGTTTCTCCCAGAACTGGCGATATTCGATGCTGCTGCGATGCTCGGGCTCGACAAACAACGAATGGTGCTGCCCGCGCACTTCGTCCAGGCTGTAGCCGGTGGCGGCCAGGAAATTGTCATTGGCCGACAGGATGCGGCCATCCATGCTGAACTCGATCACCGCCTGCGACTTGGTGATCGCGGCCAGTTGCCCCGCCGAGTCGGCCGCCTGCAGCTTCTGCGCGGTGATGTCGGTCGCGAACTTGACCACCTTGTACGGCCGCCCCTGGCGGTCCAGTACCGGGTTGTACGAGGCCTGGATCCAGATCTCGCGCTGGCCCTTGCCGAAGCGGCGGTACTGTCCGGCGTCGTATTCGCCGCGCTCCAAGCGCGCCCAGAAGTCGCGGTATTCGGCGCTGCGCGCCAGCTCGGGGTCGACGAACAGGGAATGATGCTTGCCCTGGATCTCCTCCAGCCGGTAGCCCATCGCCTGCAGGAAATTGTCATTGGCCTGCAGGATGGTGCCGTCGAGCGCGAACTCGATGACGGCCTGCACGCGATGCAGCGCGGCCACCTGCGCTTCCAGCTCGGTGCGGTCGGTCATCGCCTTCTCTGTGCCGGTGCGTTGCTGCGGCGCCAGTACGCCAAGCAGCGCACGCCACGGCGACCAACGGGTGTGCAGCTCGGCCGGCGCCTGCGCGCCTGCCGTGAAGCCTGGAATGAGCATTGTCTGATCCTCGGTGTCCGGTAAGCGGTTGTGACCCGACGGGCGGGATGCCCGGCGGCAACATCAGTTGCCAGGGACTACAGGTGCCAACGGCACCTCTCGAGCGACTGCCAAGAACGTCTGCTGCGGGTGCGATCGGCATCTGGGAGCGGCGGAACACACTGCGCGGACCGCCCATCGGGGGCAGCCTGGGGTCCTGCGGCGGGTGACTGGAGCGGGATCCAGAGGGAGTATCGGCGATGCCGTCGGCCGCTTTAGCGGGATTCCGCGACGTCCGTCGCAACTCCGTGCATTGCAGCCGGAATGCGGTAGACGATTGCCGTGTACTTCACGCCCTGCTCACGTGCTACAGGAAGTCCGCCGAGGGACTCAGCGAGGGAACGGCTGGACCGGCTCTGCTCGGCCACCGGATAGCGGAACGCAGCACAGCGCAGGCGCCCTGAGGCGGCCGACCACACCGCCGCCACGGCTTCGCGACCATAGCCGTGCCCATGCATCATTTCGGCGGTCCAGATGCCCAGTTCGGGTTCTGCGTCACGGGCTCGATGCAGGCCTGCCAGGCCAAGGAATACACCGGGGCGTGAATGGCCGGAGGTGCAGCCGCGGACTGTCGATGGTCCAGTCGTCGGACGTCATGTTCTGCATTGCCTGGGCGCTGGGTACAGCATCGCTCAGCAGAAGGATGCAGCTCAAGGCAAAAAGGTTTACATGACCAATGCGGGATTCCGCGGCAGGAGAATATGACCAGCATGAAGGTCCCGCAGGATGCTCATCGACATGGAGATCGCATGTTCCCTCGCTTTGCCAGCCTTCTCTTCCTGGCCGTGTGCAGCAGCAGCGCGCTGGCCAACGACACCGCCTATCGACCGGCCTTCCACCCGGACCAGCTGAAGGGACCGCCCGCGGGGCGCCCGAACGAAGTGCTGGTGCTGGGCAGCCCGCACCTGTCCAGCCTGCCGGAGACCTTCACGCCGGCGATGCTGGAACCTCTGCTGCAGCGTCTGGAAGCCTGGCGGCCCACCGCGATCGCAGTGGAGAACCTGTCCGGCCTGCAGTGTGACTTCATGCGCCGCAATCCGGCCCGATACGCGGACAGCGTAGCGGACTACTGCGTCGATCCGGCACCGGCGCAGGCCGCCACCGGCCTGGACGTGCCCAGCGCCAACGTGGAGATGGAACGCCTGCTTGCGGATTGGCCGAAGGCGCCAACCGCTGCCCAGCGACGCCGATTGGCCGCAGTGTTCCTGGCTGCGGGCGAGAGCAGCTCGGCAGTCGTCCAATGGCTGCGGCTGCCCAGGGAAGAGCGACGCGCCTCGGACAGCCTGACACCGGAGCTGGTGCAGTTCCTCGACACGCGCATGGCACGCCGCAACGAGGCCGGCCTGGTGGCCGGCGTCCTCGCCGCACGCCTGGGGCTGGAGCGGCTGTGGGCGGTCGACGACCACACTGCGGATTCGCCTACACCGGAATCGCAGCAGAAGGCCTACGCTGCCGCCATACGCGGTGCCTGGGACAATTCCTTCGCCAAAGCGCGCAGGGCGGCCGATGAACGACTGGAAGCCAATCTTGCTCGACCGGATGGGTTGCTCGCGATGTATCGCGCCTACAACGCACCCGAGGCCGCGATGCTGGCCTTCAACAGCGATTTCGGCGCGACGCTCGTCGAACCCTCGCCGGAAGGCTTCGGCCGCAACTACGTGGGCTACTGGGAAACCCGCAACCTGCGCATGGTCGCCAACATGCGCGACGTGCTCGGCCAGCACCCGGGCACCCGCATGCTGACCATCGTCGGTGCCTCGCACAAGGGCTACTACGAGGCGTACCTCAACCAGATGCACGATGTGCAGCTGGTCAGTGCGGATGAAGTTCTGCGTTGACGTCAAGCCGGTCGGCTGCGGTATCTTGGATGCAACTTCAACCACTCCACGGAAGGAACCCATAATGAAACAACGCATTTCCGCCGTACTCTTTGCCATAGGCCTGACCGGTGCTGCGCAGGCCTCGGCATGCGATCTCACTCTCGACAGTGGTGGTGACCTTGCTGCCGCAGTGACAGCCGCACCTGGCAAGAAAATCTGCCTGCGGCCTGGCGCCTACGTCACTGGGCCTGCACCACTTGAAGTACCCTCCGGCACGACCATCGAGGGATTGGGTGCGAGCATGGCCGACGTCGTGATCTCCGCCCATGGCTCCCCACAGAAGGCAATCGGGCTCGGCAGCGGCACCATGCTGCACAACTTCACATTGTCCACCGGTACAGGCGGAAACTTCGGTGTACTGGCCTATCATCAGGACCGCATCATCATCTGGAGCCTCGATATCGTCGGCTTCCAGATCAGCACTGGTGTCGTGGGCGGGAAAGGTGTGGATATATGGGACACCTTCATGCGTGCCAACGGCATAGCGGGCAACAATGTGGCAGACCCGAATCTGTGGATCACCGATTCCCGCGACGTCACCATCCTCTATGGGCAGCTGACCGGCCGCAAGGATGGCCCGGGGGGCGATGGCGAGATGGCCATCTACAACTCGAGCAACGTCATGATTGATGGCGCCCGCGTCATCGACTCCGGCGCCAGCGCCATCTATCTGGTGAACTGCGTCGACTGCACCATCAAGAACTCGGTGATTGAACGCCCTGGCGAATGGGGTATCGACGTCGTACAGGGTTCACAGCGCTTTCTTGCAGAAAACAATGCTGTAAGCGGTGCGAACTATGGTGGGGCGGTGTTTGAGACATCGGGCGGTACCACGGCAACATTCCGCTCCAACCGGTTCATTCAGAATCGTCGCTTGGGTGTTGGAAACTGCAACGGCATCAATGCAAAGGGTGGTGTTGCAGGCGTTATATCGACAGGTAACATCTCTTTCCCTTCAGGTGATCTCTGCGCCTTCCCGTGAAGCATGGGCCTGAGCATCAAAAGCATGAGGCGGTACTTCCTTCCTGCCCGCCCGCCACAGCACGATGCTGGCGGCACCGATGCAGGACAGCGTGAACACCAGCAGGGCGACCGCCCCGCCCTGTAGCACCGGCAGCAAGGCCTGCGCGTGCAGGTCGCCGCGCAGCTGTTCCGTACGCAGGCAGGCGGCCAGCGCGAGGCACCAGCCGACCAGGGCCGGGGCGAAGGCACGCACCGCCATCGGGTTGCAGACATTCATGGGATCACCTGTAAGAGAGGAGGTGCGCGGAGTATTTGCGCCCGCCCTCTCACAGGCTGAGATCAGCCCTCGACGACCTCGGAATCATCGCCCGGCAGCTCACTGGCCTCGCCCTGCACCTGCACGTTGTTGCGGCCCATCGCCTTGGCCCGGTAACACTGGGCATCGGCCGCGGCCACCGCCTGGTCCACGCTCATCCCTCCGGCCAGCGGCGCGATGCCGATGCTGGCCCCTACCCGCAACCGGTCCTGGTCCCACGGAATCGACAGCGACGCCAGGGTATGCAGCAGCTCGCCGCCAATGCGCGCTGCACGACGCGGCGTGCAACCGGACAGGATCACCGCGAACTCATCGCCGCCCAGCCGCGCCACCACATCCGAATCGCGCACCCCGTGACGCAGAACACTGGCCACTGCCCAGAGCACCGCATCGCCAGCCAGATGGCCCCAGGTATCGTTGATCGGCTTGAACCGGTCCAGATCGATGTACATCAGCGACGCGGCCTGGCCGGTACGTTCGACGCGGGTGATCGCCTGCTGCAGATGCACCTCGAAGCCACGGCGGTTGCTCAGTTCGGTCAGCGGATCGATCTCGGCCAGATGACGCGCCTCGCGCTGGCGGGCACGCTGCTGGGTATCGTCGCGCAGCACCCAGACCGCGCCTCGCACGTGGCCCTCGTCATCGCGCAACCAGGCGCGGGTCAGGTCCACCGGCACCGTGGCGGCACCCAGGCGCAGCAGCAGGTCGGCATGCAGGTCGACCGCATTGCTGTCCGGATCCAGCAGTACCGACACGTCCAGCACCGAACCCGGCGCGTATTCGGTGGTCAGCGCCAGCACATCCTGCACCTTGTGTCCGGCCAGCGACAACGCGCCATCGCCGGCCAACATGCGTACTGCAGCGGCATTGGCGTAATCGATACGGCCATCGAGGCTGACGCTCAGCACCAGGTCGGCCACGGCATCCAGGGTGATGCGGCTGCGCTGTTCGCTCTCGAACAGCCGCTGCTCGCTGCTGCGCTGGGCGGTGATGTCCTGGATCTGCGACACGAAATGCAACGGCTCGCCATGCTCGTTGCGCACCAGCGAGACAGACAATCGGGCCCAGATGACCTTGCCATCGCGATCGAGATAGCGCTTTTCCAGGTGGTAGTGGCTGCGACGCCCGGCCAGCAGGTCCTGCACCAGGGCCAGGTCGGTCTGCAGGTCATCAGGATGGGTGAGACGCTGGAAATCCACCTGCAGCAGTTCTTCCCGCGGATAGCCGAGGATCCGGCACAGCGCATCGTTGACGTCCAGCCATCGCCCTTCCAGTGACACCAGCGCCATGCCCAGCGCAGCCGAGGTGAATGCACCGGCGAACTTCTCCGCGGACAAGCGCGCTTCGGCCCTCGCCTGCAGGATCTCGGTGATGTCGATGGCCATCCCGACATAGCCGATGCGTACACCGTCGGCACCGTCCATGCGGCTGATCGAGAGGCGTACCTGGCGTGGCTGGCCGTCCTTGCGCAGCAGCGTCCATTGCCGCGAATAGGTCTGGCCATCGGCACGCGCACTGAGTGCCTCGAACACATCTGGCAGTTGGCCATCGGCATCGGCCAGCGGTCGCAGCCAGGCATTCAGTTCCTGCGGATCGTGGAAGGCATCCAGCCGGCGCTGGCCGACCACATCCGCCGCGCTGTAGCCCAGCAGGCGTTGCGCGCCCGTGTTGAATAGGGTGATGGTGCCATCGATATCGGTGGCGATCACCGCCACCTCGTCGGAGGCATCGACCACGGCCTGCAGGCGTTGCCGTGTTTCGGCCGCATCCTGTCGGGCCTGCTGCAGCTCGGTCACGTCGGCATGCGCGCCGGCCATCCACAATGGTTTGCCCTGCGCGTCCCATTCGAAGACGCGGCCACGGTCCTGGATCCATATCCACTGGCCATTCTTGTGGCGCATCCGCAGCAGGCACGCATAGTTGTCGGTGCGCCCCTCGAAATGCTCGTCCAGTGCCGCGTCCGACAGCGCTATGTCATCGGGATGGACCAGCTTCAGGAAGGTCTTCTGGCAGACCGGCTCCAGCTCTTCCAGGCGGTAACCGACAATCTCGGCCCAGCGCGCGTTGACCCGCATCTCGCCGTTCTGCACGTTCCATTCCCAGGTGCCCGCGGCGGTGCCATCGATGATCATCGCCAGCCGCCGACGCTCTTCGGCCAGCGCCTGCAGGCGGCGCTCCAGCAACCCGTTGCCGTTGGTGCCCTGGCCCGCCATCACCGCTGCCCCCGGCCCGCGCAGGCAGGCAGCGGCCGCAGCGCGACGCTGCAGACCTCAACGAAGACGACGGGTCCTGCTGGCGTCATGGCCCTCCCCAGCGACAGCGGGGTGGCCGGACGCCTCCCCTCAAGCGCAAGTGTGCGCAATCACGGGGAAAATCGACAAGTCCCCCGCCACGAATCAAGCGTGACGGGGAACACGGTCCTCAACTACGCTTGGCGCGGGCAAAGGCCTCGGCCAGGGCGTTGTTGGCCGGCGGCACGGACGCGGCGGGACGGCCGCCATTGCCCTGGCCCCGGTTCGGCCCGCGGTTCTGGCCGCCTGCATCCCGGCGCGGACCCTGCCCATGGCCGCGCTCATCACGCTGGCCCGGGCGGCTGGTGGCCTGCCCGGGGGTATCGTCCAGACGCCGGGTCAGGGCAATGCGCTTGCGCGCCACGTCCACCTCCAGCACCTTCACCTTGACGATGTCGCCAGCCTTGACCACGTCACGCGGGTCCTTCACGAAGGTGTCGGACAACGCCGAAATGTGGATCAGGCCGTCCTGGTGCACGCCGATATCGACGAAGGCACCGAAGGCCGCCACGTTGCTCACCACGCCTTCCAGCACCATGCCCTCGCGCAGGTCCTTGATGTCCTCCACGCCTTCGGCGAAGCGCGCAGCCTTGAACTCCGGACGCGGGTCGCGGCCCGGCTTCTCCAGTTCCTTCAGGATGTCGCGCACGGTCGGCAAGCCGAAGGTGTCATCGGTGAACTGCTCGGCCTTCAGGCCACGCAGGAAGCTGCCATCACCGATCAGCGCCTTGATCGGGCGTGCGGTGCTGGCCACGATGCGCTCGACCACCGGATAGGCTTCGGGGTGCACCGCCGAAGCATCCAGCGGCTGGTCGCCGTCGGCGATGCGCAGGAAGCCGGCGCACTGTTCGAAGGTCTTCTCGCCCAGGCGCGCGACCTTCAGCAGATCCTTGCGGCGCTTGAACGGGCCGTTCTCGTCACGATGGCGCACGATGTTCTCGGCCACCGTGGCCGACAGGCCGGACACCCGCGACAGCAGCGCGGCCGATGCGGTGTTCACGTACACGCCCACGGCGTTCACGCAGTCCTCCACGCGCGCGTCCAGCGCCCGCGCCAGCCGGTACTGGTCCACATCGTGCTGGTACTGGCCGACACCGATCGCCTTGGGTTCGATCTTGACCAGTTCGGCCAGCGGGTCCTGCAGGCGACGCGCGATCGACACCGCGCCACGCAGCGACACGTCCAGCCCCGGGAACTCCTTGGCCGCGAACTCGGAGGCCGAGTACACCGAGGCGCCCGCCTCGCTGACCACGACCTTCTGCAGCTTCGGGTTGGCGGCAGCCTTGATCGCTTCGCCGGCCAGCTTGTCGGTTTCGCGGCTGGCGGTGCCGTTGCCGATCGCGATCAGTTCAACGTTGTGCTTGGCGCACAGTTGCTTGATCGTCTGCACCGACTGGTCCCACTGGCGACGTGGCTCATGCGGGTAGATGGTGTCGGTGGCCACCAGCTTGCCTGTGGCATCGACCACGGCGATCTTGCAGCCGGTGCGGATGCCCGGGTCCAGCCCAAGCACGGTCTTCGGGCCCGCCGGTGCGGCCAGCAGCAGATCCTTCAGGTTGTCGCCGAACACCGCGATGGCCTCAGCCTCGGCCTTCTCGCGGGCCTGGTTGAACAGGTCCAGCAGCAGATGGGTGTGCAGCTTGGCGCGCCAGGTCAGGCGGCAGGCGTCCAGCAGCCAGCGATCGGCGGCGCGGCCCCGGTCGGCGATGCCGGCCCTGCGCGCCACGCGGCCTTCGGCGTACTGGTGGCCGGCCTCGGCATCGCTGCCCGGGTCCAGTTCCAGGAACAGGATCTCTTCGCGGCGCGCGCGGAACAGCGCCAGCAACCGGTGCGAAGGAATCTTCGCCAGAGATTCGGCATGTTCGAAATAGTCGCGGTACTTGGCGCCTTCGGTTTCCTTGCCCTCGGCCACGCGGGCACGGATCACGCCGTTCTCTCCCAGCCAGGTGCGCAGCTCGCCGACCAGCGCGGCGTCCTCGCCCCAGCGCTCCATCAGGATCGCGCGCGCACCTTCCAGCGCGGCCTTGGTGTCGGCCACGCCCTTGTCGGTGTTGACGAAGGCGGCCGCGAAGGCCTGCGGGTCCTGCGTGGGATTGGCCAGCAGTCCATCGGCCAGCGGCTCGAGACCGGCCTCGCGGGCGATCTGCGCGCGCGTGCGGCGCTTGGGCTTGTACGGCAGGTACAGATCTTCCAGGCGGCTCTTGGTATCGGCCGCCAGGATGTCGTTGCGCAGTTCGTCGCTGAGCTTGCCCTGTTCGCCGATGCTGGCCAGCACCGCCGCGCGGCGGTCCTCCAGCTCGCGCAGATAGGTCAGGCGCGCTTCCAGGTTGCGCAGCTGGGTGTCATCCAGGCCCCCGGTCACTTCCTTGCGGTAGCGCGCGATGAACGGAACGCTGGCGCCCTCGTCGAGCAGGCCGACGGCGGCGCGCACCTGGGCGGACTGGGCACCGATCTCGTCGGCGATGGTCTGGGCGATCTGCTGGGCGAGCGCGCTCTGGGCGTTCTTGGCGTCGTGCATTGCTTCAGGTCTGTGCCGCGGTACGGGAAGATCCCATTCTGGCAATCCACGACGGAGCCGGACAAGGCATTGACAGGGGGCGAGGTTCAGCGGCGGGGCCGGAGTGGACGCCGGCATCCTGGCGGAGAGAGGGCTCGGACTGGCCCTGGGGTGGGATGCCGGCGCGGGCGCGCGATGGTGGGCGCGCCCTGCCGCGTGTTGCGAAGGTCAGCGGTAGTGGCGGGCGGCGCGCTGCATGACGATCTCGTCACGCATGCCTTCCAGGGCCATCAGGCGGACCTTGCCGACACCCTGCAGTTCCATGAACCGCTCCGTGTAGAACTCCGGCCCCAGCGCGGTGTCGGCGCGGGATTTGCTGAAGCCGTAGGGCACCACGCCCTTCTCGCCATCCTTGCTACCACCGACATAAAGAACGATTGCCATGTGATGTATTCCTCCAAATTGCTACTGCGTACTGCACTCGATGAACGATGCTGCGAGCTCATCGAGGGAGAGCTTACCGCGTCGAACCTGACTGGAACGTCACGAAGGCTAATGACGATCGGTTGCATGCAAATGACTGCGGGATCGCAGCAGAATGCTTACGGATCTTTAACTTCCGGCTAACGAATCCGTGGCGGATTCCCGCCAACGGCGCAGCCCCTCGTGGGTGGTTTGGTTGTTCGCGGAAAGCTGGTTTCCCAGGGGCTGGCCGGGAGGGTGGGTAGTGCGGGGACGCCGTGAACCCGTCCTTGGGGGCTTGGCCGCGGCATCCATGCCGCG
>NZ_JCAFSW010000013.1:0-94952 GCF_059369635.1 Stenotrophomonas sp. YJH_SMC_58 | reverse complement strand
GGTCCATCAGGTCAACTGCCCCAGCCGTACCGTTGCTCATGTTCGAATCCTTGAAGTCATGGAAGGGGCGCGCGCCGGCCACAGTCGTGGTCGGTCCCGGAAGGACGGATCTGCAGCGTCACCGGCTGCGGCAGCGCAGCGGCATCGGGCGCCAGCACCAGGCCCTGCAGCGCCTGCAGCAGGCGCGCATCGCGGCGGGCGCTGCCACTGCCTGACAGCAGCTCGGGCTCGCTCACCTGGCCCGCGCCGTCGATGCGGAAGCGCAGCGTTGCGGCATAGCGGCCGGGCGCGATCTCCGGGTCGTCACAGAACGCCGCACGCAGCCGCTGCTGCAGGCCGCCGTAGCGACGCCGACGCTCGGCCTCGGGAAGTTCGGCGCCAACACCGGGTTCGCCTGCCGAGGGCGCGCCCCGGCGCAGCACCACGCGCTGCTCGCCGATCACCTCGGCCTCGATACCGGAGTCCTGCAGCAGCACCTGCAACGCAGGCAGCGGCGCCAGGCTGCCGCGCAGTGCATGGCTGCTGCGGCCGGCGGCCAGGTCACCCGGGTACATCACTGACCACCCACTGATGACGCTGAAGCGCTCGACCGCCTGTTCCAGCGGCTGCGCAGGGATGTCGTAGGCATGAACAGCGTCCTGCGCGGCAGCGGCAAAGGACAGCAGCAGCCATGCGGCGATGGCCACCTTCCAAGTTCTGACCGCATGGTGTCCATTCAGCCCCCTGACGTAGAACACATGACCCTCGGCAGCGACAGCAGCTGCAGTGGACGCGCGCCACTACCGGAACCCCGGCCCGCGCGCGACCCGCAAGCGGGCTCAAACCGTACCGGGCCCACATGTCATTGCGATGACCGCTGCCTACAGCCGACGTGAAGCCAGGCTCCGTAAACCCAGTCACCCATCAGGAATCAATGAATCGAACAGACCGCGCTATCTACGCACGGAGTCAGAGCCCGTTGCGCAGCAACGGGACCCGACCCCGTGCCGACCCAGACGTGTCGACCAAGGTCGACACCCACCAAGAGCAGCTCATGCCGTTCCACCAGATCGTGGAAATCTGTCGAAGGCGGGGTGGCTTTTACGGCGTCCCCTGCACCCGGACCCACCCCGCCGTCCCACGGAATGCACGCTGTTGCTTCTGAGGTTGCCGGCCAGCGGCCGGCACTACCCGCGGGTGCCGGGTGCAACCCGGCCGCAAACCCCATCCCTCAAAGCGGCAGCTGGGTCGTCTGCTTGATCCGCTGCATCGGAATCTCGGTCTTGGTGTTCTGCACCCCCGCAATCCGGTTCAGGTGCTGCATCTGGAACTGCCGGTAGGCATCCAGGTCGGCCACCGCCACCCGCAGCAGGAAATCGCAGTCACCGGCCATCAGATGGCATTCAAGCACTTCCGGGAACGACTTGATGCTGTTGATGAAATGATTGGTAGTGTCCTCGTCCTGCCCGCGCAGCCACACCCGCACGAACACCGTGAAGCCACGGGCCACCTTGGCCTCGTTCAACAAGGCCACATAGCGGTCGATGTAGCCGCCCTCCTCCAGCAGACGCACCCGGCGCAGGCAGGCCGACGGCGACAGCCCGACCAGGCGTGCCAGCTCCAGGTTCTGCAGGCGGCCGTCGCGCTGCAGGGCGTCGAGGATGCGCCGATCGAGGTTGTCCAGCTGGTACTGCATGGAATTTCACCTCTTTCACTTTTGACCGCATGGAATATCAATCATCCAGAATCAAGTGGTATCAACGCAACCCGATTTCGCGATTGGACCGCTAGCATGGGCCACCCCCACCTTGTTGTGCCGTTCGATGGACGCCCGTACCACCCTCCCCCTGCCTGACACCTGCGATACCGCGCCGCGTGCCGAATTCCTGCGCGGCCTGCGCGCCGCCGTGCCGGTGATGATCGGCTTCATTCCCTTCGCCCTGGTGCTCGGCGCGCAGGCAGCTCAGAAAGGCCTGAGCGCACTGGAAGTGCCGCTGATGACCGGCCTCAACTTCGCTGGCGGCTCGGAGTTCGCCGCCGTCGAACTGTGGACCTCGCCACCGCACATTGCACTGATCGTGGCCATCACCGCGCTGGTCAACAGCCGTCACCTGCTGATGGGCGCCAGCCTGGCCCCGCTGCTGCAGCACCTGCCGCGCCGCCGGGTGCTGCCGGCGCTGTTCTTCATGTGCGACGAAAGCTGGGCGATGGGCGTGGCCGATGCGCGCAGACGCGCGCTTGGCTTCAGCCTGGCCTACTACCTGGGCGTATCGGCAGGCCTATACACGGTCTGGGTGGCCTGCACCGCGCTCGGCGCGATCGTTGGCCCGATGCTGGGCGACATCCACGCCTATGGTTTCGACATGGCCTTCCCCGCCGTGTTCCTGGTGCTGCTGCGCGGCATGTGGCAGGGCATGAAGGCCGCGCGACCGTGGCTGGTCAGCCTGGCTGTAGCCGCTGCTACCTACCTGCTGGTGCCAGGTGCGTGGTACGTGGCCAGCGGCGCACTGGCCGGCCTGGCCGCAGCCTGGCTGCTGGCGGAGGACGCATGATCTTCAATGGCCTGATCCACTGGACCTCGGTACTGACCATCGTGCTGATGGCCGCCGCTACCTACCTGACCCGCATCGTCGGCTTCCTCGCGCTGCGCAACCGCACACTGAGCAAACGCGCAGTGACGGTGATGGAAGCCGCGCCGGGCTGCGTGCTGATCTCGGTGATCGCCCCGGACTTCGTCGCCGACAAGCCGGCCGACCTGGCCGCGCTGGCGATCACCCTGCTGGCCGCCACGCGGCTGTCGATGCTGCCGACCGTGCTGATCGGCGTGGTCTCGGCGGGTGTGTTGCGCTATCTGATGGGGTAGCTACCGGTACGCCGGGCAACGCCCGGCGTACCGTAGTGGCGGCGCAGCAGTGCAATCACGCGCTGCTGCTTGCCGCCAACAGGCACAGGCTGCGCGGCGGCAGCGTCCAGGCGCCTTCCTCATCCGGCTCCAACGGCGTTTCGTCGGTCTGCAGGAGCACGCGCCGGAACGACAGGGCGTCGTCTGACACACAGAACCGCTGCGGCTGCTCCCCGGCGTTCAACAGCAGGGCCAGGCTGACATGCCGCCCGGGCTCGCGCAGGCCACTGTCCGGACTGCGACCGTCCAGCACGATCGCCAGCGCACGCAGCCCTGCTTCATGCCAGTCCGCTTCCTCCATGCCGCGACCATCGGGATGCCGCCAGTCGATATCGCGCAGGCCCAGCGCCTCATCGTACTCGCCGCGCAGGAACCGGTTCCGGCGCAGCAGGCCGTAGCGCCGGCGCAGCGACAGCGCCCGCCGCACGAACGCCACCTGCGCCTGTGCAGCCGGCAATGCTGCGCGCTCCCAGTCGATCCAGCTCAGTGGATTGTCCTGGCAGTAGGCGTTGTTGTTGCCCTGCTGCGAATGGCCGAACTCATCGCCTGCCAGCAGCATCGGCGTCCCCTGCGCCAGCAGCAGCGTGGCCAGCAGGTTGCGCATCTGCCGCGCACGCAACGAAAGGACCGCCGCATCATCGGTGTCTCCCTCCACGCCGTGGTTGCTGGAGAGGTTGTGCGAGTGTCCGTCACGGTTGTCCTCGCCGTTGGCCTCGTTGTGGCGATCGTTGTAGCTGACCAGATCGTGCAGGGTGAATCCATCATGCGCGGTCACCAGATTGATGCTGGCCGACGGTCGCCTGCCGTGGTGTTCGAACAGGTCGGCCGAGCCGGTGAAGCGCGTGGCAAACTCTGGCAGCTGCCCGCCATCGCCACGCCACAGCGCGCGCACCGTGTCGCGGAAGCGGTCGTTCCACTCGGCCCAGCCCGGCGGAAACTGGCCCAGCTGGTAGCCGCCCGGGCCGATGTCCCATGGCTCGGCAATCAGCTTCACCTGGCTCAGGATCGGGTCCTGGCGTACCGCATCGAGGAAGCTGCCCGAGGCGTCGAAGCCATGCCGTTCGCGGCCGAGGATGGTTGCCAGGTCGAAGCGGAACCCATCCACCCGCATCTCGGTCACCCAGTAGCGCAGGGAGTCCATGACCATGCGCAGCGCACCGGCATTGGTCAGGTCGAACGTATTGCCGGTACCCGTATCGTTGATGTAATAGCGGCGATCATCGGCCAAACGGTAGTAGCTGGCGTTGTCGATGCCCTTGAACGACAGCGTAGGGCCCAGCTCGTTGCCTTCGGCCGTGTGGTTGTAGACCACGTCCAGGATGACCTCGATGCCCGCGTTGTGCAGGCGCGCGACCATCTGCTTGAACTCGGCCACGGTGCCCAGCGACAGATAGCGTGCCTGCGGCGCGAAGAAGCCGATGGTGTTGTATCCCCAGTAGTTGCGCAGCCCGCGCTCGAGCAGCTGCTGGTCATCCACGTAGGCATGCACCGGCAGCAGCTCGATGGCGGTAACCCCCAGATGGCTGAGGTGGTCGACCACCGCATCGTGCCGCAACGCGGAGAAGGTACCGCGCTCGGCCTGCGGGACGTCTGGATGCTGCATGGTCAGTCCGCGCACGTGGGCTTCGTAGATCACGGTCCGGTCCCAGGGCGTGGCAGGTGCACGCTCGACGCCCCAGCTGAAAGCCGGATCGATCACGGCACAGCGTGGCATGTAACCGGCGCTGTCGCGGCGGTCGAAACTGAGATCGCCATCGCGGTGACCCAGGGTGTAGCCGAACAGGTGTGGGGCCCACTTCAGTTCGCCGACGATCTGCTTGGCGTAGGGGTCCAGCAGCAGCTTGTTGGGATTGAAGCGATGGCCCTCTTCCGGCGCATACGGGCCGTGCACCCGGTAGCCGTAACGTTGCCCGGGCCGCACGTCCGGCAGGTAGCCGTGCCAGATCTCGTTGGTGTACTCGGGCAGCGCGATACGCTCGACTTCACGGTTGCGCGCGTCGAACAGGCAGAGTTCCACCCGGGTGGCGTGCCGCGAGTACAGCGCGAAGTTCACACCCAATCCGTCCCAGGTCGCCCCCAGCGGGAACGGCCGGCCTTCGCGCACCCGCGAGGTCTGCGTCCACTTACGGCTGGCCATCGGTTCCCTCCTCGTCGCGCGCAGCGGCAATCTCGGCTTCCACCAGGCGCTCGGCCATGTGCCAATGCCGCTGCTGCTGGTCGTCCGGCCGCCCTTCCGCTTCCCATATCTGGTGGGCCAGTGCCTCAATCCGCTGCCGTCGTTCCCTGCTGTCCATTCCTGTCCGTCTCCTCGTTGATCCATACCGCCAACGGGCTGCCAGCCAGAAGCCGTGCCGCGTCCTCGGTTGCCTTGAAATGTTCGATGCGCCCGTCCAGCAGGTTGCGCATGGGACCTGTCGGCAGCCCGCGCAGCATCACGCCAGTGCCGACGTCGTGTGCTGCGTGCAGGCTGGGCCCGGGCACGGCGGTGGGCGAACCACGCCGCACGATCACCAGCAGCACCTGCGCCTGATGCCTGCGCGCGAATGCCAGCCAGGGCGAACGCGCCGGTGCGGACAGCGGCTGCAGTGGGCCGTGCAGGAACAGCTGCGGGTGCCTGCGGCGGCACTCCAGCAAGCGCCTGAGCAGAAATGCCTTGATGCCACCGTCCCGCCAGTCCTCCAGCAGGGCGGGCCACCCGCGCGTATCACGCAGCCACGCCTGCCGCACTGGATAGTCCACGGCACGCCGGTTGTCCGGGTCCACCAGGCTCAGGTCCCAGCCTTCTCCGCCCTGGTAGAGGTCGGGCACGCCGGGCAGGCAGTGCTGCAGGCACAGCTGTGCCAGGCCGTTGCAGGCGCCGGCCGGCGCAATGCGCGCCACGAACGTCGCCAGCGCCTCCCGCACCGGCTGCAATGGCGCTCCATCCAGCAGTGCGTGCAGCCACTGCGCGGCGGCCTCCTCCACCGCCACGTTGGGATCGGACCAGCTGCTGACCCGTTTGCCCTCGCGCAACGCCTTGGTCAGCCATTGCACCATCCTCGATGCGAAGTCGGCGCCCGGGTTACCGTGCATCGGCCACGCGGCCACGAGCGCCTGCCAAAGCGCATAGGCCTCGGCACCCGGCAACGGCATCGACGCGCCCGCGCGGGTCGACATCCGGCTCCAGCGCCGCACAGCCTCCCGCCACTCGACCGTGCAGGTGCTGATAACCGCCAGCCGCGCCCGGCTGTCGGCCCCGCGCTTGTGATCGTGGGTCGCCAGCGCAAGCAATGCCCGCGGATGGCGCTGCAGGCGTCCCACTGCGTGTTCCAGCAGCTCGCGTCCCTCCATGCCCAGCCGCTGCGGATCACTTCCGACTTCGTTGCGCGACAGCAGCCTGAAGTAACGATAGAAGCCTGTGTCCTCCACCGACTTGGCATTCAACGGCGCGGCCAATTGCCCGAATCTCACCCGCAGCGCGCGCTCGGCCTCCGCCTCGCCGGGAAGTGCCCGCAGCAGCAGATCCAGTGCCGCGTGTGCCGTACCGTCCAGTGCCTCGCGTGCTGCCACGGCAGCGTCCACCAAGGCCTTCCGTTCACCTGCATCCTGCAGCGAATAGGGGCGGTAGGTACGGTAGTGCCGCAGCAGCGCGGCCAATGCACGGGCCAGCGCAGCGGCTCCGATATCGGCTTCGGCCAGCCGGGGCTGCAGGACCCGCTGCGCGCTGCGCAGCAGTCGCTGGAAGTCGGTGTGAAGCGACGTGCGCAGCAGCATGCCGCGGGCATCCTGCTGCAAGTCGTCAAAGCTGCGCGCGTCGGCACTCGCCGCTTGCCAGGCGCGGGAGAGCGCGGGTGCAGCTGCCGGATCATGCAGCCACGCGCCAACCTGGTCCATGAAGTCATAGCCCGTCGTGCCGTCGCAGGCCCAGCCATCGGGCAGCTGTTCGTCCTCCGCCAGTATCTTCTCCACATGCACGCTCACTGCCTGTGGGTCGCGACCGCCTGCCGCGCAGGCCGCGTCGAGCGCCGCACGCAGGTGTTGCAGGTACGGCCCGGGTGACGACAGGCCATCCACATGGTCAATGCGCAGGCCGTCAACCCATCCCTCACGCACCAGCCGCAACGGCAGCACATGCACCGCCGCGAACACACCGTCGCGCTCTACCCGCAGTGCGGCCAGTTCGTTGATGTCGAAGAAGCGCCGGTAGTTCACCTGATCGCCCGCCGTGCGCCACCAAGCCAGCCGGTAGTGCTGACGCCGCAGCAGCGTGTGCAACCGTTCCACGCTGCGGTTGCAGCGTTCCGCCCATGCCGGCCACTGCGCGGGTGCCAGCGGATGGCTGCGCGGAGACAACGGCAATGCCAGCCCGTGATGACGCAGCGTCGGCCGCTCATCGTCCACTGCTACGCGCAACACGCCATCGCGCACGGCGTCGTGCAGTGGCCGGTCCAGCACTGGCAGCCAGAGCCGGCCCTCGCAGCCCGGCGCCTCCCAGTCAATGTCGAACCATCCTGCATGGGGACTTCTGCACCCGTGCAGCAGCACATCGCTCCACCAGGGCGTCTGCGGGGATGCCGCAAGATGGTTGGGTACGATGTCCAGGATCAGGCCCATGCCATGCGCACGCGCCGCTGTCGCCAGCCGCTGGAAGCCTTCTTCGCCGCCCAGTTCCGGATTGATGCGGGCCGGGTCGATGCCATCGTAGCCATGCATGGACCCTGGCATCGCAGCGCTGATCGGCGACAGGTAAAGGTGGCTGAGGCCCAGCGCGGCGTAGTACGGCAGCTGCGCCGCAGCGGCCTCGAAGTTGAAGCCTGCATGCAGCTGCAGGCGAGCGGTGGCACGCAACCGGGTCATCGTCCCGCCTTGCGTCGCGTGGCGCTGAACCGGGCAATGCGCGCATCGGCCGCGTCCGGATCCCACGCAAGCGGCAAGCGTCGGCGCCAGTTCGGGTGACCATTGACGGTACCCGGCAGGTTCACCTGCGCGCGGCTGCCCAGCGCATCTTCCAGCGGGAGCAGCGCCAGCCGTGAAGGTGCGTGCGCCACCAGTGACAGCGCACGCGCTTCCAGCGTCGCGCCCTCGCCCCGGGCGACTGCGGACAGCGCCTGTACCTCGCTGGCACGCGCGTGCAGCGCCGCGGGAAGCTCGGTCAGCTCACCCAGGCGTGCACGCCAGCGCAGGTCGCGCCCACGCAGCCAGCCGGCCAGCGGCGGCAGATCATGGGTGGAGGGCATGGCCACCGCATCGCGGCGCCACCGTGGCGCCGGCAGGAAGCGCTCACCGTTGCGGGCGAACGGCAGCACCTCAAGCCCCAGCACGCCACGGGCTGCCAGTCGCTGGCGGATACCCGGAGGAACCACCCCAAGGTCCTCACCGATCAGCACGCAGCGATGGCGCCACGATTCCAGCACCAGCAGGTTGATCAGATCATCGAACGGATAGCGCAGGTACACCCCCTGCCCGGCGCCTGCGCCACGAGGCAGCACCCACAGCCGCTGCAGGCCCAGGATGTGGTCGATGCGCAATCCACCGCGACCCGCCATCACGGCGCGCAACACGCGGATGAACGGTTCAAACCCCTCACGCTGCAACGCAGAGGGTGACCAGCTGGTGATACCCCAGGCCTGGCCCAGCGGATTGAACGCATCCGGCGGCGCGCCCAGCTCGAGGCCCTGCAGCAGGCGGTCGCCGCCGGTCCGGGCCTCGACGCCCTGCGGTGCACAACCCACTGCCAGATCCGCGATCAGTCCGATCGACGCGCCGTCGCTGCGCAGTCCCGCCTGCACCTGCGCCCAGCCTTGCCGCGCCAACCACTGCGCAAACGCATGGTCGTCGGCGCTTCCAGTGAAGCCGTCAGCGGCGTGCTCGCAATACCGCAGCAGGGGTTCGCCCTGCGCATCGCACCACGTCTGCAACTGTTCGTACTGTGCCGGCGCCTGCTGCCGCAGCCATTGGCGCCCTTGGCGCAGCCAGCGCCACTTCACTGCCGCCGAGTGCGGCCAGTCGATGCGGCGTGCTGCGGTAGCCGCTTCAACGGCCATCGCCAGTGCTTCGTCCTCGCGCAACACGCTGCTGGCGGCCTCCGGCAGAACCTGCGGCAGCGACACCTGCAGCGGGTCAAGCCAGCGCCGGTCGCTGGGTGAGTAAGGACTGTAGCCCGGACCCGGTGGCAGGCCGGCGTGCAGCGGACTCAACGCCAGTGCATCGCCGCCGTGACGGTGCAGCAGCTCGCGCCACCGCGCACAGCCGGCGCTGTCACCGATGCCGGCATCATCGGGCGCGCGCAGGCTGTAGACCTGCGCCGACAGACCCCAACCGCGCAGCAGGCCCTGCGGCCACCAGGCACGCTGCGGTGCCACCGCAACCGCCTGTTGCTGCCCGCCCTGGCGCCACTGCCAATAGCCTGGCTGATCCGGAACCCGCCAGCGCCCTTGCGCATCCGCACGTGCAGGCAACGCTGTGCCCTGCTCGTCCACCCAGCACGCCGCGCCCGTTGCCTCAGGCATGGCCAGGAGCTGACCACAGCAGGCGGTGAGCAACGGGTGGACCACCGGCACACCGTCGCACGCGAACTCCGACAGCACGGCGCGCAGCACGTCGGGCGCAACCTCGCGCTCTGCTCCGGCCACGTCGGTCCAGCGGACCAGCAGGCCCGCACGGCGAGCCGCCTCCCGCACCGCCGCATCCGTATTCATGCGGCGATCCAGCGCGCAAGCGCACCGCCGCCTGCCGGCAGCATCGCGGCCGCATCCGGCCCCACGACGCACTCGCCGGCCGGCATCGCGTGGGCCACCGGCGACGGACCCACGTTGATCGCGATCCACCACTGGCCCGATGGCATCTGCCAGCCCGCCTGCACCGCGCCATGGCCCAGCACGCGCGCGCCCAGCGACCGCGCCTGCAGCAGGCCAGGCTGCAGATAGCGCCTGCGCAGGCCGAGGAACTCACCCGTGCAGCGCAGCCAGTGCTGCGACCAGGGATCATCGCCGGGTGGCAGTGTGTACGAGGCCTGCAGGGTCGCCGGATCGTTCGGGTCCGGAATGCACGCGCGCGAGGCGACATCGGCAAAGGCGCTGAAACCCGCGAATTCACGGCGACGTCCCTCGCGCACGGCTTCGTCCAGCGGTGGCGCGTAGTCGGTGAAGAACAGGAATGGCGATTGCGCCTGCCACGGTTCGCCCATGAACAGCAGCGGGATCATCGGCGTCAGCAGGGTCAGGGCCAGCGCCGCGCGCAGCGGCGCAGGATCGGTCAGCATCGACAGGCGCTCGCCGAAGGCGCGGTTGCCCACCTGGTCGTGGTTCTGCGCGAATACCACAAAACGCGCAGGCGACAGGTCGACACTGGGCTCGCCACGGGGATGGCCGTGCAGGTCCGGCTCGCCCTGCCAGGCGAATCCTTCGGCCAGGCACCGCGCCAGGAGTGCTTCGGCGCGACCGGCATAGGCCGCGTAATAGCCTTCCTGCTCGCCGGTCAGCATCACATGCAGCGCGTTGTGGAAGTCGTCGTTCCACTGCCCCTGATAGGCGCCGCGCAGCCACCGCGCCTGGTTGCGTTCGTTCTCCAGCACCAGGTGCGCCTGCGGCACCGCCGAGCGTACCTCATCGGCCAGCTGCTGCAGGAACCGGTCATCATCAATGGCGTGCACAGCATCCAGGCGCAGGCCGTCGAAGCCGTAATCGCACAACCACATCAACGCATTGTCGATGAAGAAGCGCCGCACCCATGACTGGCGGAAGTCGATGGCCTCGCCCCAAGGAGTGGTGCGGTCGTCACGGAAAAACCCCCGTGCATAGTCGCGCAGACGGTTCCCCTGCGGCCCGAAGTGGTTGTAGACCACATCCAGCAGCACCGAGAGCCCTGCATCGTGCGCCGCGTCGACAAAGGCCTTCAGCGCGGACGGACCGCCATAGGCCTGCGCGGGTGCATACGGGAACACGCCGTCGTAGCCCCAGTTGCGGCCACCGGGAAACTGCGCGACCGGCATCAGTTCAATGGCGGTGATGCCCAGGGCCGCCAGCATCGGCAGCTGCGCGGTCAACGCCGCGAACCCGCCGCCGGCCTCGATATGCACTTCATAGATCACCAGGTCCTGCCAGGCATGCCCCTGCCAGGTGGGCTGTGCTCCATCCGTGCCAAGCACCACTGCGCTGTCACCATCGACGCCGTCCGGTTGCCAGCGCGAGGCCGGGTCGGGCACGTCCTGGCCGGACGGCAGGCGGAACCGGTAGCGGTCACCATGCGACGCCTGCGTCCGCAGCCAGTGGCAGCCGTCCGGGTCGCGGTGCATCGGCCGCAGCACGCCCTGCAGGCACAGCGCCACGGTGCCTGCGTCCGGTGCCCACACGCGGAACTCGACACCTTCACCGGCCACCGGCCAAGCGCCCAGGCGCGGCGCCACTGTGGTCATGCATCAACCTGCAGATACAGCGTGGACAGCGGCGGCAGGGTCAGCCGCAGCGACTGCGCGTGACCATGCATCGGCCTCGGCTCGGTATGCACTGCGCCGAGGTTTCCCGCATTGCCGCCACCGTAGTAACCGCTGTCGGTGTTGAGCCGTTCGCTCCAACACCCCGATTGCGGCACGCCGACCCGGTAACTCTCGCGACGTACCGGAGTGAAGTTGCTCACCACCAGAAGGGTGCGGCCGCTACCGGCCGGATCCCGGCGGATGAAGGCGTAGACGCTGTTGCGGCTGTCGTCGGCCACGCTCCAGTCGAAACCGCGTTCGTCGCGTTCGTCGCGATGCAACGCAGGTTCGGCGCGCAGCACGGCGTTGAGGTCGCCCACCAGGCGCGACAGGCCCTGGCCCTCGTTGCTTGCCGCCCGTGCCCAGTCCAGTGCCGCATCGTGCGACCACTCCTGTCCCTGACCGAACTCGCCGCCCATGAACAGCAGTTTGCTGCCCGGGTGCGCCCACATGAAACCGTAGTACGCGCGGAGCTGGGCCAGCCGCTGCGCCGGCTCGCCCGCCATCTTGGCCAGCAGCGCTCCCTTGCCGTGCACCACCTCGTCATGCGAAAGCGGAAGCACAAACCGTTCGGAGAAGGCGTAGACCAGGCCGAAGCTGATCTCACTATGGTGATGCTGGCGATGAACCGGATCGCGCCCGAGGTACTGCAGGGTGTCGTGCATCCAGCCCATGTTCCATTTGTGGGTGAAACCAAGCCCGCCATGCTCCACCGGCGCGGTCACCCCTGGCCATGCGGTGGATTCCTCGGCGATCACCAGCACATCCGGGAAGCGCTCCCTCAGCGTCTGGTTCATCCGCCGTAGAAAAGCGACCGCCTGCAGGTTCTCGCGCCCGCCCTGCTCGTTGGGTATCCACTGGCCCTCGGCACGGCTGTAATCCCGGTACAGCATCGACGCCACGGCATCCACGCGCAGACCGTCGATGTGGAACCGCTCCACCCACTCCAATGCACTGCCGATCAGGTAGGCGGCCACTTCGTTGCGGCCATAGTTGTAGATCAGCGTGTCCCAGTCGGCGTGCACCCCTTCGCGCGGGTCGGCATGCTCGTACAGCGCGGTGCCATCGAACCCGGCCAGGCCATGCGCATCGTTCGGGAAGTGCGCGCTCACCCAGTCCACGATCACCCCTACGCCGGCCTGATGACAGCGGTCCACGAAGCGTGCGAAGGCCTGTGGCGTGCCATGGCGCGCCGTCGGCGCGTAGATCCCCAGTGGCTGATAGCCCCAGGAACCGCCAAAGGGATGCTCGCTGACCGGCAGCAGCTCGATGTGGGTGAAACCAAGCCCTGCCACGTACGGAATCAACCGGTCGGCCAAGGCATCCCAGTCCGGCGGCGAACCATCGTCGCTGCGCTGCCAGGAGCCCGCATGCACTTCGTAGATGGACAGCGGCGTGCAGGTTCCCGCCTGCCGCCGGGCCGCCAGCCATGCATCATCGTGCCACTGTATCGGCTCGGCCGAGGGCACCCGCGAGGCGGTGGCCGGTGGCAGCTCGGCCCAGCGCGCCATCGGGTCGAACTTGTCGGGCATCACCCTGCCGTCGGCGCCGACAATGCGGAACTTGTAATGGGCGCCGGCCTGCACGCCAGGCAGGAACAGCTCCCACACGCCGGCGGTGTGGCGCAGCCGCATCGGATGGCGCCGGCCATCCCACCCGTTGAAATCGCCGACCACGGCAACCCTCCGTGCGTTGGGGGCCCACACCGCGAAGCGCACCCCGTCGATCCCCTGTACCTGCATCGCTACTGCGCCCAACTGCCGCGCTGCATCAGCATCACCGGCATGGAAATGCTCCAGCAGCGCCTCATCCAGCAGCGGACCGAAGGAATAGGCATCGTGCACCTGCTCCACACCCTGCTCGAAATGCAGGGCGAGCAGCGGTACGGGCGCTTCACCTGCTGCACCTTCGAACAGGCCGGGCAAGGGGCCCGGTTGCAGGTCCCAGCGCCGATCCGGGCCCGCAATCACCTCCACGCGACGCGCGTGGGGCACCAGAACGCGCAGCTGGCGCTGGCCATCGGGCTGTTGGTGCGGCCCGAGCCAGGCAAACGCATCGGCCGGCCGCGCATGGACCAGGTCCTCCAGCGCCGACGCGATGCGCTGATCCAATCCCGTCTCCGGGATCGTTTCATCCTCCAGGGCGGCCAGATGCAGGCTGTCGTGACTCATGCGGCCACCTGGCAGGTCTGCTGGTACAGGGCCAGATAAGCGCGCCCCGCCGCATCCCAACCGCCCGGCCGCAGCATGGCCGCGCGGCGCATGGCCTGCAGCAGGCCGGGCAGGCGGAAGGTGCGCATCGCCCGTTCCACGCAGCGGCGCAGGCCATCGGCATTGGCGCCGTGGAACAGGAATCCGGTCACGCCATCCTCGACGGTATCGACCAGCCCGCCGGTCGCGTGCGCGATGGGCAGGCAGCCGAAGCGCTGCGCGTACATCTGGCTCAGCCCGCAGGGTTCGAAGCGTGAGGGCATCAGCAGGAAGTCGGCGCCGGCAAACATCTGGCGGGCCAGCGCCTCTTCGAAACCGATGAATGCGCCCACCCGTCCGGGGTAGCGCCGGGCCAGCGCCTGCACCTGCGCTTCCACCTGCGGCTCGCCGCCACCGATGATGCACAACTGGCCGCCGGCCGCCACGATCTGTGGCGCCACGTCGCAGGTGATGTCCAGGCCTTTCTGGTGCACCAGGCGGGAGACCACCGCGAACAGCGGGCCGGTCGACGGCGCCAGGCCGAACGCCTTGCGCACCGCATGCGCATTGGTGGCGCGCCCGGTCCACTCACCAATGCCGAAGTGGGCCTTGAGATGGATATCGCGGCGCGGGTCCCAGCTGGCGTCGATGCCGTTGACGATGCCACTCAGGTGTCCGCCGGCCGCGCGACGCGCCAACAGATCATGCAGCCCGCAGCCGTCATCCGGGGCGGTGATCTGCTGCGCGTAGCGCAGGCTGACCGTGTTCAGGCGCGTGGCGTTGGTGATCCCGCCCTGCAGGAACGACATCTGCCCGTGGAAGTGCAGTTCATCCAGGTGTTCGGCCGGTACGCCCAGCACCGGTGCAAGCGCGTACGGAAACAACCCCTGGTAAGCCAGGTTGTGGATGGTCAGCAGGGTCGGCACGGTGGTCCGGTCCCAACGCACGTAGGCGGCCGCCATGGCCACCGGCCAATCATTCAGGTGCAGCAGCTGCGGCGACCAGTCCAGCCCGGCACGCCCGGCCGCAATCTCCGCCGCCGCGTGTGAGAGCGTGGCGAAGCGAACCGCATTGTCCTTCCACTCCTGGCCCTGCCCATCGACGTAAGGCGAACCTTCGCGCTCGTACAGCTCTGGCGAGAGCAGCACGTAGATCGGTAGGCCGTCGGCCTGCACTGCCATGCCGATCCCGCACGCAGGCAGGCCCGCTCTCGCGTTGACCTGTCCCACCCGCCGCAGCTGTGGCAGGCGCTGCAGTACTTCCGGGTAGCCGGGCAGCAGCACGCGCGAATCACAGGCGCCGCGCACCGCACGCGGCAGGGCTGCGGCCACGTCGCCCAGGCCTCCGGCCTTGATGAAGTCGGCCATCTCGGTCGCGACGAACAACACACGCTGTACCAGTTCCGGCAGCTGCAGTGGTTGCGAGTGGCCACGGCGGGTGCCGATCGGCACGGGCGTGACCGGAGAGATCGCAACGGGTGAAGCGGACTGGGCGGCGCGGGCCATGGGGATGATCTCGGATGCTTCAGGCAGACAGACGCCAGCGGCGCCCGGACGGGCGCTGATGCTGGGAAGGAAGTCGACGCAGGACGTGGGGGACGCCAGCGAGAGGCTCAGGACGACAATAGCCCTGCATGCGATCAATCAACCGTGAAGCCATGGCGATTTCTTTGTGACAAGGCGTCATGAGCTCAGTACACATGACAGGCGCCCGCCTCCCGCCCGTGTCTCCTGCCATGGGGCCGAGCCCACGCCCGGCTGCTGGCAATCCCGTTTGCCCCGTGAGCCGAGCATGGGCTCGGCTCTACAGAGATTCTTCCTGCGACACCCGGTCGCAGGCCATCGAGCGAAGCGCTTGACCAATGTCAAACCGCCCGCTCCCGTGCGGGCGTATCTCTACGCAGGACCCGAACACGCCGGCGTTACCGGCATCTACAAGGACCCTGCGATGAGCTACACCCCCGACAACACCCAGCTGCTGAACGCCATGCAGAACGTCATGGTGATCTCCACCACCGACCTGCAGGGCAACATCACCTATGCCAACGACCTGTTCTGCACGCTCACCGGCTTCGCCCGCGAGGAACTGATCGGCCAGCCGCACAGCATCGTGCGCCACCCGGATGTGCCCAAGGCGGTCTACAAGGACATGTGGGACACCATCAAGGCCGGCAAGACCTGGACCGGCATCGTGCCCAACCTTGGCAAAGGCGGCGTGCTCTACGTGGTCGACACCACCGTGCAGCCGCTGTTCGACGCCGATGGCAACATCACTTCGTACATCAGCATCCGCCGCGTGGTGAACGACCTGATGCAGAACTACGACCTGGTCGAGTTCAGCAAGGAAAAGTTCGACGACTTCTACGAGGCCGCGTGAACGCTCTCCCGACCAGTGCGCCCTTCAGCCGTCTGCTGGTGGGTTTCGCGTCCGAGTCGGGCAACGCCCGCGCCCTGGCCCAGCGCCTGGGCGCGGAGCTGCAGCCGCATGGGCCGCAGGTGCTCCCGTTCAACGACATCGACGTAGCCAGTCTCGGCCAAGGCGATGTGCTGCTGGCGATCTCCAGTTCCTTCGGTGACGGTGAGCCGCCAGCCAACGGCGGGCAGTTCTTCGAAACGCTGCGCCAGATCCCGACGCTGAGCGGCCTGCGCTATGCAGTGTTCGGCCTCGGTGATACCGGCTACCCGAGCTTCTGCGGCTTCACCAAGGCGCTGGATGCCGCGCTGTGCGAGCGCCAGGCGCAGCCACTGCTGCGCCGCGTGGATGCCGACCTGACCTACGAGCAGTTCTTCCAGCAATGGCAGCCGGTGCTTGGCCAGGTGCTGAACGGCAACCTGAGCGCTGGCCAGGATCTGTACCTGCAGGTCACCGCCTATGGCGAAGACAACGCCTTTTCCGCCCGCATCCTCGAACGCCGCCGCTTGAACAGCAGCGACCCGGCCGCGTGGCACCTGCAACTGGACATTGCCGGCAGTGGCATGGCCTATCGCGCGGGCGACACCCTGCACGTAGTACCCGAGAACGACCCTGCCTTGCTGCAGGCATTGGCTACCTGGTACGGAGACACCGCCGCCGTGGCCGCCCTGCACGACCGCGAGCTGCGCCTGCTGAGCAAGGGCGTGCTGCGCGAACTGGCCAGGCTCGGCGGTAGCGAGGTATTGAAGGGCCTGTTGAAGGTCAGCCAGAAGCGCGAGCTGGACGCCTACCTGCACGGCCTGGACCTGCTGGACGTGCTGCAGGACCACGCCACGCCGGACAGCGTGCCGCTGGCCCGACTGCGCGAACTGCTTTCACCGCGGCTGCCGCGCGCCTATTCGATCGCCTCGCACCCGTGCGACGACCAGCTGAGCCTGTGCGTGCGCGAAGTACGCTACACCCTGCGCGGCCGCGAGCGCTTCGGCACCGCCACCGGCAGCCTGCTGCATGGCGGCGACCACGCCCGTGTGTACAGCCGCGCCAACCCTGGCTTCCACCTGCCCGATACCGGCCAGGCACCGCTGCTGCTGGTCGGCACCGGCACCGGCATCGCACCGCTGATGGGCCTGATGCAGGAGCTGCAGGCCAACGGCTGCGAACGCGAGGTGCACCTGGTGTTTGGCGAGAAGCACCGCCAGCACGACTACCTGTACCGCGACCAGCTGCAGGACTGGCACACGCGAGGCGTGCTGGCCGGCCTGCATACCGCGTTCTCGCGCGATGGCGCTGAAAAGATCTATGTGCAGCATGTGCTGCAGCAGCGCGCCAGCGAAGTGCGCGACGTGCTGGCCCGCGGCGGGCATCTTTACCTGTGCGGCAACAAGCGCCATCTGGAAGGCGCGGTGCGCGAGGCCATCGATGCCATTGGTGGCGAAGGGCGCTGGGATGCGCTGCGCAGTGAAGGCCGCACGCACTGTGAGTTGTATTGATCCCTCCCATTGGACCGCACGAATCCTGGACCGGTAGAGCCGGCCGCTGGCCGGCTGCCCAGTATCCCTTGGTTCCCGGCCAGCGGCCGGCACTACCAGAACATGTAGCCAATCATCGCCTGTGCATCACGGTAGAGCCGGCCGCTGACCGGCATTACCAGAATATGTAGCCAACCATCGCCCGTGCATCACGGTAGAGCCGGCCGCTGGCCGGCTGCCCAGTATTCCTTGGTTGCCGGCCAGCGGCCGGCACTACCATCAGATGTGACCAACCATCGCCGGTGCGTCCATCACGGGTCAACCGCCGACAATGCGACCATCCACCATGCGCGCCACCTGCTGACCGAACATGGCCACGTCCTGTGGATCGTGGCTGATCAACAGCAACGGGATGCCGGTCCGGTCCAGCACCGTTTCCAGCTCCTGGCGCAGATGCTGGCGCAGGTCATGGTCCAGTGCGGAGAACGGCTCATCCAGCAGCAGCGCCTGCGGCTGCGTCACCAGGGCGCGCGCCAATGCAGTGCGCTGGCGCTGGCCACCGGAGACCTGCGAGGGCAGCAGATCGCCCACCGTGTCGATGCGGAATGCGTGCAGCCACTGCTCCACCGCATCGAAACGCTGGCCGACCCGCGGATTCAGCCATCCCTTCTGCAGCCCGAACGCCACGTTCTGGCGCACGCTCAGGTGCGGGAACAACGCGTAATCCTGGAACACGTAGCCCAGCCGGCGGCGCTGCGGCGGCAGATCCACAGCGGTGGCCGCGTCGAACAGGGTCCGCCCCTGCACGCGCACATGGCCCTGGTCCGGCCGCAGCAGCCCGGCCACCGCCTTCAGGGTCAGACTCTTGCCGGCGCCTGAAGGCCCGAACAGTACCACCTGCCGCTGCGTGCACTGCAGCGATACGTCCAACACGAAATCCTGGCCGGCCGCCTGCAGGCGGCGCTGCACCTGCAGGTCAAGCCACATCGCGCAGCTCCCGGCGACGCCCGCCCACCAGCCGCGCTGCCAGCAACAGGATCACGATGCACACCACCGAAGTCAGGATCACCAGCGCATTGGCCTTGCCATCCTGACCGGCCTGCACCGCCTCGTAGATGGCGATCGACAGCGTCTGCGTCCGGCCCGGAATGCTGCCGGCCACCATCAGCGTCGCGCCGAATTCACCCATCGCGCGCGCAAACGCCAGCAACAGGCCGGCCAGGATGCCACGCCATGCCAGCGGCAGTGTGACGCGGAAGAACACCGCTGCTTCGGACACACCCAGCGTGCGTGCAGCCTGTTCCAACTGCCCGTCCACTTCCTCGAACGCCGCGCGTGCCGGCTTGAACACCAGCGGCAGCGAAGCCACCGCCGCGGCGATCACCGCGGCCTGCCAGGTGAACACCAGGTTGATGCCGAACCACGACTGCAGCCACGCGCCGATCGGGCCGTTACGGCCGATCAGCACCAGCAGGTAATAGCCCAGCACCGTCGGTGGCAGCACCATCGGCAGGGTCAGCAGCGAATCCAGCAGCTCGCGGCCGGGAAAGCGCCGCCGCGCCAGCAGCGCGCCCAGTGCCACGCCCAGCACCAGATTGATCGCGGTGGCCCAGCCGGCCACCTTCAGCGACAACCCCAGTGCGCTCCAGTCCAGATCCATGCGTCAGGGCTTGCCGAACCCGTGCTTGGCCAGGATCGCCTGGCCCGGCGCCGAACGCACGAAGGCGGTGAAGCGCCTGGCTTCGGCCGACTGCGCGCTGGCCCTGGTCACCGCCAGCGGATAAGCAATGCGCCCCGCCACCGGAACCGCGAAGGCGCGGCGCACCCGGTCGGGCATCGCCTGTGCATCTGTGGCATAGACGAAGCCCGCATCCACTTCACCGCGCGCCACGTAATCCAGCGACTGGCGCACGTTCTGCGTCGTGATGATCCTGCCCTGCACCGACGGCCACAGGCCCGCCGCTTCCAGCGCGCCCTTGGCATAGCGGCCGACCGGCACGCTGTCCGGGTTGCCCAGCGCAACGCGCCGCACACCGGCACCAGCCAGGTCCTTCAAGGTGCGCGGCGCGGCCTTGGCCTGCGGTGGCACCACCACCCACAGCGCGTTCACCGCGAACACCTCGCGGGTACCGGCCGCCAGCAGGTCCTGCTGCTGGGCCTGGTCCATCGTGGTTTCATCGGCCGACGCGAACACATCCACCGGTGCGCCACGGCTGATCTGCTGCAGCAGCACGCCGGATGCGGCGAAGTTGAAATCGACCCTGACACCCGGGTGCGCCCTCTCATACGCCGCGCCCAGCTCGCGGAAGCTCTCGGTCAGGCTCGAAGCCGCCGACACCGTCAGGTCGGCCGCCCAGGCCGGTACTGCAGCCAGCATTCCCAGCACCAACAGCCCCGCTCGCATCATGGGTCGGCCCCTCGCTTGCCTGATCAGTCCAGTCCGGATTCCCGAGCCACGGCCAACGCCGCCAGCCGTTCGGGTTGCAGCAACAGCATCTCACGTTGGTTCACCGCAATCACACCCTCGTCGCTCAAGCGGCGCAGTACCCGGCTCACTGTCTCCGGCGCCATCCGCAGGTAGTTGGCAATCTCGGTACGGGCCATGCTCAGGTTGAAACGGGTGGCGGAGAATCCGCGCCGGGCATAGCGCTCGGAAAGATCCAGCAGGAACGCCGCCATGCGCTCCTCGGTGCGATGGTTGGCAGCCAGCGTGGCCACCTTGCCGATCTCGGCACTGAGCAGGCTGAACAGCCGCGCCTGCAACCCCGGCATGCGGGTGGCCAGCAGGCTCAATCGCGGGAACGAGATCCGGCACAGGTAGACGGTGTCCAGCGCCACGGCGTTGCAGGGAAAGCGCGCACCATGGATGGCATTGAGCCCGATCACCTCGCCCGGCAGGCTGAAACCCAGCACCTGCTCGTTGCCCTGGCTGTCATCGACAAAGGTCTTGACCATGCCCGCGCGGACCGCTGCGATCGAGTCGAACGGATCGCCCGCACGGAAAAGATAGTCGCCGGCCTGGAACGGGCCGACGTGGTCGACCAGCACATGCAGTTCGCCCAGCGCGGTCTTGTCGTAGCCCTGCGACATGCAGGCATCGGAGAACGCGCAGGTGCTGCAGAAGTGCAGCGCGTCTCCGTCGTCGGCCGCTGCCGGATTGGGCGTGGCCGGTCGGGACGCGGGCGGAGCGGAGGGGTTCAGGGGCATTGCAGCGACGCAGTAACGAAGGCCCTCATCATACGACAGCGCACCACCCGGCCCTGTGCAACCTGCGCCTACTCGGGCGCAGGTTCAGAACGCCGCTGCAGGCCACGCTGCCGCATGCTGTCGCGCACGTCCACGTCGAACTGCAGCTGCAGCATGCTGTCGTCATCCAACGCGATACCGAAGCCCAGGCCATCGCGGCAGGGCAGCCTCCCCGCCAGCGACTCGACGGCCTGGCGCGGCAGTACCAACCGGCAGAATGTACCGCCATCGAGCAGCACGGCCTGGTCGCCGGCATGCAGCGACAGCGCCACGCCCCAGCCACCGCTGCCACCAAAGCGCGTCAGGTTCTCCACCGATTCACCGGCCAGCAATCGTGCCAGTTCTTCTTCATCCACGCGCAGGCGCATCGATTGCTGTTGCAGCTGGACCTTCATGCTGTGATGGACTCCCATTCCGACGGGGTATTGCAGTTGAGCAGCAACGCCTGATCCTCCGGCGCCAGTGGCAACCGTGTCACGCCGAGGCGTTCCTGCAGGGCGCGCAGTGAACGGCGCGCCGTCGGGTCATCGATCAAAGCCTGCAGCACGCGGCGGCAATGATCATCGATCTGCAACCGCATCGGCAACGGTTCATCGTCGAATACCGTGCAGGCGCGCGCTTGATCGGCCTGCAGGCGCTGCAACAGCGCGGGTGTCACCCGCGGCGTATCGACCGGCACCACCCAGGCGGGGCCATCGGGCATCTGCATCGCCACACTGTAGAGGCCGCCCAGTGGGCCGCAGCGTGCGACCCGGTCCGGGATGCCACCAAGCGCCGGGTAGTCACCGCTCACCCACACCCGCCCGGCGCCCGCCTGCAGCAACAGCCCCCGCATGTGTTCCAGCAATGTGCGGCCCTGCCAGGGCAGCAGTGCCTTGTCGCGGCCCATGCGGGCGGACAGGCCACCGGCCAGCACGATGCCGTTGATGCTCATCGCAGTAGAGCCACGCCAGGCGTGGCTGCGCCGGCCGGATGCGCGGGAAAGGCCTCTCCCAGGCATGGCGTGGATCTACTGAATCCCGCGCCCTGAAGGGCGCGGTCAATGCCCGTGGTCATGCGTATGGCCATGGGAGTGCGAAGGTTCACTTTCCGCATGGCAAAGGCTGCAACCTTCGCTCCACTGGCTGTCGCCGTCCTCGTAATGCTCCTGCTTCCAGATCGGGCACTGGTGCTTGACCACCTCGATCAACTGCCGGCAGGCGCGGAACGCCTCGTCACGGTGCGGACTGCCGGCGGCCACCACCACCGCCACATCGCCGATGCCAAGCCGGCCCTTGGCATGGGCCACGTACAGCTTCAGCTTCGGACCGAACGTCGACTCGACCTCGGCGGCCAGCCGCTTGAATTCGTTCAGCACCAGTGGTTCAAACAGGTCGTAGGTGATCCCGGTCACCCGCCGGCCCACATTGACGTCGCGCACCTTGCCGATGAACACATCGATGCCGCCGAAGCCCGGATCGGAAACCGCCGCGATGCCCTCGGCCGGATCGATCGCCGCCTGCGCGCGGTCCACCACCTTCGCGATGATCATCTCGCTCATCGCTCAGCCCCCGCTCACCGGCGGCAGGATCGCCACCCGGCCATCGTCTGGCAGCGCGTCATGGTCGCGCAGCACACGTTGCTGGTCGGCGAATGCCGAATAGTCCAGCAGGCCGGCGCGGAAACCGGGCCAACGCAGCGGCAGCAGCTCGCGCAACGCCTGGCGCAGGTCGGCCACGGTGCCACCGGCCACGTCCACGGCAATCTCGCGGCTGGCATCCAGATCGGAAAACGCACCGAACAACTGCAGATTCACCTGTCTCATCATGACTCCTGGCTCGCCAGTTGCACCGGGTCCTGATGACCCCAGCCCTGCACGCGCACCGGCGTGCCGGCAGCGGCCACGCCGCCCTCGCCTTCCAGCACCACCCAGGCATTGGCCTGCAGCATGGACATCAAACGGAACGACTCCTGCCCGGCCAGCACGCGCGCACTCAGGCGGCCCTGCGCGTCCACTTCCACCCGGGCCCGCGCATGAAAGCGCAGGCCCGGCGGCGTGCGCACGTCGGCCTGCAGCGGCAACGTCAGCATCTGCTCGGGTGCCAGCCCCAGCAGGCGGCGCAGCACCGGCTCGACAAAGAAGCGCTGGCCCACGGCAGCGGAGACCGGGTTGCCCGGCAGGCCGAAATACAGCGCGCCATTGGGCAGCACCGCGAACAGCAACGGCTTGCCGGGGCGGATCGCCACCTTGTGGAACACGATGCGCGCCCCCCGGCCGCGCAGCGCGTCGGGAATGAAATCGTAGCGGCCGGCCGACACCGCGCCCGTGCTGATCAACAGCTGCGCACCCGCGTCCAGCGCTGCATCCAGCACCGCATTGAACGCGGCCACGTCATCGCCCACCGTGCCCTGCCAGACCACCCCGGCACCGGCGGCCTGCAGGCGGCCGACCAGGTACGGCCGGTTGCTGTCACGGATCTGACCGGATTCCAGCGCCTGCGCCGCCTCGGTCACCAGCTCCTTGCCGGTAGCAATCACCGCCGCCTTTGGCCGCGCCACCACCGCCACCTCGCCCACGCCGATGGCATGCAGCAGGGTGCGCGCGTTGATGTCCAGCACCTGCCCGGCCTGCAGCACGCGCTCGCCGTCGCTTACATCCTCGCCGCGCAGGCGCACGTTCTGGCCCGGCTTCACCAATGCCTTCAGGGCAATGCGGGTCGGGCGGCCATCCTCGCTGGCGAGGATCTCCACGTTCTCGACCGGTACCACCGTATCCAGCCCGGCCGGCATGCGCGCACCGGTCATGATTTCCCAGGCCCCCTCCCCGCCTTCGGCGCCAGCATCGCCGGCCGCCTGCCAGCCCTGCACCGCGAATTCGGTACCGGCCTCGAACGCCGTACCGTTGGCGCGCAGCGCGAAGCCGTCCATCGCCGAATTGTCGAACGGCGGCAGCGACTGCGCGCTGTGGATGTCGCTGGCCAGAGTGCGGCCGCCAGCCTCATGCAGCGGCAGGCGCTCGGCCGGCAGCGGCGAGGCCGCGACCAGCAGGTGCTGCAAGGCTTCGCTGTAGGGGATCATGCGTGGCCATCCCCCTCGACCATCGCCAGGGCGTGGCCCAGTACCGGCGCCAGGATGTCCAGGCACTGCGCCGCCGCCTTCGGGCTGCCCGGCAATGCGAACACCAGCATCTTGCCCAGCTGCACCACCTCGGCGCGGCTCAGCCAGGCCATCGGCGTGTGCTGCGCACTCAGCGCCCGCACCATCTGCGCCAGGCCATGCACCGGCCGCGCGTTCAAGGAACGCAGCGCCTCCGGGGTCAGGTCACGCGGGCCCAGCCCGGTACCGCCGGTACACAGACACAGGCGCACGCCGTCGGCGGCCAAGGCCCGTAGGCGGCCGGCCAACGGCTCGATGCCATCGGGCAACACTTCGGCGGCCACCACCTCTCCGCCCAGTGTGTTCAACCCGGTCACCAGGGTCGGGCCAGAGAGATCTTCATAGGTGCCGTCGCTGGCGCGGTCGCTCAGCGTGATCACCGCGCAGGCCGCGCCCTCCAGGCCCTTCGGCGCACGCGGCTTGAAACGCGCGCGCTCGGCCTCGTCCATGCCGTCCGGGTGCAGCCAGACACCGCGCTTGCCCCCCTCCTTGAACAGCAGGCGGATGCCTTCGATGCGCAACGCCGGCTCCACCGGCTTGCTCAGGTCGTACAGGGTCAGCAGCGCCGCGTTGACGCCAGCCAGCGCCTCCATCTCCACGCCGGTGCGCGCCTCGCTCGCGCACTCGCACCACACGCGGATCGCCTGCCGTTCCGGCACCGGCGCGCAGAACACCTGCACCAGCTCCAGCGGCAGCGGATGGCACAGCGGCATCAGCATCGACGCCATCTTGGCGCCCTGCAGGCCGGCAATCTCGGCCATCACCAGCGCATCGCCCTTGGGCAGGCGGCGCTCGACGATCAGCGGATAGGCCACCGGACCGGCATGCAACTCGCCCACCGCCACCGCACGGCGGCGGGTAATGCGCTTGTCGCGGACATCGGCCATGTGGAAGGCCGCATTCAATTCCCCACTCATCGTGTTGCTCATCCTCCGATGGAGGCCAGGTGCGGGGTCAGCCCGGTCTGGCCCTGGTGCAGTCCATGCCCGGCCGCTTTCAGGCCAAGCTGGGTGGTGATGCGTGCCAGCAGCGCGTCATGGTCATCGTCGCTCTGCAGCAGCGGGCGCAGCGGCACGCCGAACTCGCCGAACAGGCACAGCCGCAGGTCGCCCTTGGCGGTCACCCGCAGGCGGTTGCAGCCCTTGCAGAAGTCACGCGAATACGGGGCGATGATGCCGATGCTGCCGCGATGGTCGGGGTGACCGAACTCGCGCGCCGGGCCGGCGTCGGCCGCGCGCGGACGCTCTTGCCAGCCCGCGGCAAGCAGCTGCTCGACCACCACGTCGGCGCGCAGGTGGTGGCGCTGGAAATAGGCTTCGTTGTCGCCGGTGCGCATCAGTTCAATGAAGCGCACGCTGAAGGGGCGGTCACGCAGGTAGTCCATCCACCGCGGCAGCTCGTCGTCGTTCAGGCCACGCAGCAGCACCGCGTTGAGCTTGATCGCCGGCAGGCCCAACGCCTGCGCCAGCGCCAGGCCCTGCTGGATCTCCGGCAGGCGGTCGTGCCCGGTGATGGTCTTGAAGCGTTCGCGCTGCAGGCTGTCCATGCTCACGTTCAGCGCGGTCAGGCCGGCCCGGTGCCAGCCCGGCAGACGCCTCGGCAACAGCGTGCCATTGGTGGTGATGGCCACCTTGCGGATGCCCGGCACCGCCGCCACGGTGGCGATGATCTCGTCCAGATCCTTGCGCAGGCTGGGCTCGCCGCCGGTCAGGCGGATCTTGCTCATGCCCAACGCCGCGAAGGCCCGCACCAGGCGGCCGATCTCATCCACCTGCAGGAAACGCGGGCGGCCGTCGGCCTGGTAGCCGTCGGGCAGGCAGTAGCTGCACCGGAAGTTGCAGGCTTCGGTGAGCGACAAGCGCAGGTACGGAAAGCTGCGTCCGAAGCTGTCGGTGAGTTGGCTCATGGCTGTTCCGCCTCCTGGTACCACCCTGCAGCCCTGCCCCTGAACGGGTTGTCGACCCCAACCCGCAGAGTGCGCTGGGGAGTTGAAAGCGTCAACCCGGGACAGCCCGCAGCTGAATTGGCAACGCCTGTCGTGATAGGCCCTCCCGGCCCGTCCCGTTCGCCGTGACAACCTCGACACCTGTCGCAGATTGCGCGTTGCGGGCGGATCACTACGCCAGCCAGCACTGGCGGGACTTAACAGCGTAGGACAATGTCAAAAGCGTCTCCAATCGAGTGATGTTTGCAACTCTTCTGATTGGCATTGCACAGCGCCAGGGGCTCAGATGGCGTGCCACCGGAAAAGGGTGGCCGGGCTTCGAACACCCGAGTTGATGTTGATGTATGCGCTTGCCAGCCGGCGCCACCTTAGCGTGGCACCGACTGGCAATCCGTCTGCCGGCTATGGCGGGCGGTGCGTGGGGGCCTTCGGGCCCGCCGGACTGACATCAACCCGGTGTTCGAACCACGTACCGTCCGCCACTTTTATGGGTGGCGGCTACCGATTGCCCTGCACGGAGCCTTGCCATGAACGAATCGGACTTCCCGCATCTGCACGCCTACCGCAGCACCGCCGGCGACGACGGTTCGCCACAGGCTGCGCCAACAGTGGACAGGAACACCTTCATTGCCAATCTCCACCGCATCGGCTCCGGTGCGGCGGCTGATGGGCAGCCGTGGCCGGAGCGGCATCAGCTGCCCGGGCGCTGCCTGGCCCTGGCCGATGCCGATTGCGCGTTGAGCGGGTTGCGGGTGGTGCTGGAAATGCTGCTGGCGGCCGAACGCACCCGGCAGAACGGCGAACCCGAAGAGTACGTGGGCGACCGAGTGATGGAGGGGTTGGTCATGGCCTGCCAGTCGTTGTGCGCGCAGGCGGTGGGGCGCTTGCAGCCCGAAGGGTGAAGGCGATGCGCAACGCCCTTCAGCTTGGATCGCTTTCAGCAGGCGTCAGTGCTCGCTGAAAGCGCTCCTCAGATCGACGCCGATGATCGGCGAGAAGTCCACCTTGCACAGCTCCAGCTCGAAGAGCTGATCCTGATTGTCCAGGCACAAGGTGACCCTCACCGGCACGCCGTCGGCATCGGCAAGCATGGCCGTGGCAATGTCACTTCCGAAGACCTGAGTCGTGCTGGACAGGAACACCACGCCCCCGAATCCGACGACCTCCACGTCCTCCACCTGGGCGAGTGCCAGATCCTTCAACAACCGTTCGGACAGCTCGGTCGTCTCGGGCAGAAGCCTGTGGATGAGGGAGACCTCGTCCGGGGTGAGGAATCTGGGCACGGAATGTCCTTCAGGGCACTGCATTCGCCATCAGCAGATGCTCGATCCGCCATGTCCTGGCGTAGATCAGAATGACGCTTCCGGTCGAGCTGGTCTCGATACGGAAACACTTCAGACCGGACAGCGGATAGCCGACCGCCTTCCAACGATCAAGAAGATGAGCAAGTCCCGGCTCGTCATCGTCCACCATGGCGAACTCTATTCCCTCCTCCCCCAGTACGCCGAAGTTCATGAGCGCGGAGCAACCGTAGGCTTCCGGGAAGCAAACGATTGACTCCCGACCATCCGGCCAGCGCACCCGGACCTTTACCTCATCGCACACACCAGGATTGCTCCTGTCAATGTTGAAGGCCAGCAACGTGGCGTCACACCATTCAAGGGAGTTGAAATCTTGGTTCATCTACTGGAATCCGCCAGATGCATACGACGGAGGTGCGCCCCCGGTCGCCCCTTCCTCTCTCTCACCACTCCTGAAGCTCCCCAAGGTTGAGGTCCCGGGCATAGGACCGCCGACTACTGATCCGTACTTCCTTGGATGCGAACCTTCGACCGTCCCTGCATTCGACTGCGAATTGGTAGCTTCTGGGTTCCGGCCCTGCAACGACCATCATGGGGACCGAGAATGTGCTTCCAACCGGTTTCGACGAAACTACACCTTCGCCCTCCCCGAGCATGCTCAGCTCACAATCGAGAGCGCGAACGTCACCCTGACCTGGCGGCACGCTTCCCGAGACGCGCACGATCATATCGCCACCCGATGTTGCACAGCCGGCCAGAACCAGACCGGCAATGACAGCTGCGGCATACCTCACCTTCGCCCCTTCTTCGCATTGTTAATGCACCTGTTGAACGCACTGACGTTCGCATTCACCACGGTCAACAGTTGCCGGATGGTGTAGCTGGCGGTACCTGCCGAGGTGACCAGCGCGATGCGATTACCTATGACGTCATAATCTCAAGCTCCCTTGCAAAGAGGTGGTTGAGAAGGCCCGCTATTCCGGGGACCCGTCTGCAAAATGCCGCTTTCTCCTAAAGGCAACGAGAACGAAGGCTGTCGCAGCCAGGAAGGCACCAAACGCATCCCAGATTCGGCCCAGCCACAGCATCAAAGCGGAAATGGCCAGCCACATTACAGATAGTGCAAGAAACCATCCGCGCGTCAGCTTCATAGGGCTCAATACACAGTTTGAGTTCCAACCATAGCGCAGACGATAGCCAATGCAACCTAATAGATTGCCGGCATCCCTTCCTCCAAATGCTGCAACGCCGGCGACAATGGGCAAAAGCAGCGTCAGATCCGACGCACCAGATGCCGGCAAGGTCAGCCGCGTTGATAGGCGGGCGGAACAACCCGCAGCACAGGCGCAGCGACCTCATGCACCATGACTTCCTACACAGGGATTAGGTGTTATACCTCACTACATTACCAGCACGACCTGTCGCGAGGTCGGCAGGCTGTGGCACTCCGCTGCAGACCTGGCCCATCGGAAGGGCTGGCACGCGTCACGGCCCAAGGGAATGGCAATGAAAAGCAGCCGAGTGACGTTGTGGGCGCTGGCTGCCATGATGGCCGCAGTGGGCACCGCGCACGCAGGGGAAATCCAGGTGGATCGAGGCGCTTACACACTGCAGGCCAAAGAGATGGGGGCCGGCCCGATCACCGTGGTCTTTGAATCCGGTTTCGGGCAGGGCGCGGGGGCCTGGAAGGAGGTGGTTGCCGGTCTGGGGCGCGACTACCACAGCATCACCTACGCCCGTGCGGGACTCGGCAAGTCCGGCAGCGACGGTCACCCCAAGCGCATCGATGCGCATCTGGCCGACCTCACGGCCGTGATCGATACGCTCGCCCCCGGTCGCCGCGTTGTGCTGGTGGGTCACTCCTATGGCGGCCTGCTGGCCACGGAGTTTGCACGCCGCCATCCGGAGCGCCTGCAGGGCCTGGTGCTGGTGGACCCGGCCACGATGGGTCAGCGCCATGCGTTCAAGCAGGCCGACAGTGCCCGCGTGCAGGCAGATGATGCCCAGCTGCGGGCGATGCTGCCGCCAGCCATGGCCGCCGACTACGCCGTGCTGACCGAACAGCTGGATGCACCCGGTGCGGAAACCCCGCGCACGATGCCGGACGTGCCGGTAGCGCTGCTGACTGCAACGCAGCTGGCTGCCGAACCGCTGTTCTTCGAGGAAACCGCAGCGGGCAAGGCGCTCTGGAAGGCGCAGCACGCCCTGCTCTTCTCGGGGTTCACGCGCGGCTCGCACCGCTACCTGGCAACCGGCCACACCCTCCAGCGCGAGGATCCCGCTGCGGTGGTGGCCGCGATTCAATCAGTCTCCGGCACCTTGAAGTAGCCGTTCCAGGCAACGGCCTCCCCCGTTGTTCCCGGCTACTGCCCACGCAGGCGCACCGCAAAGTACCGCGCCGGGGAAAGGCCAAGCGCTTTCTTGAACATCGTGATGAAGGCCGTCACCGACTCATAGCCCAGCGTCTCGGAAACGCGTTGTACCGGTGCACCGGCGGCGAGTTCACGAATGGCGATGAGCAGGTGCAGCTGCTGCCGCCAGCGCCCGAAGGACAATCCCGTTTCCCGTTCGATGAGGCGGGTCAACGTGCGCTCGCCCAGGGCCAGGCGCACGGCCCACTGGCCGATGGTGCTGCGGTCTGCCGGATCCGCCGACAGCGCCGCCGCCAGCGCACGCACCTTCGGGTGATGGCTGACCGGCAGCGACAGATGCTCGGCCGGCATCTGTACCAGCTCGTCCAGCAACACCCGCGCCAGCCGGTCGGTGTGGCTGCCATGCGGATAGTCCAGCGGCGCGTCGGCCAGGTGCAGGATCATCTCGCGCAGCATCGGCGAGATGGCCAGCGTCACGCACTGCGCCGGCAGGTCGACGATGCCGGGCTCGACGAACAGGTAGCACAGGCGCGCGTTGGCGGTGGCGCGGTTGCTGTGCGGCATGCCGCCCGGAATCCAGACGCCACACTGGGGCGGCACGATCCACAGCGCATTGGCCACTTCGCAGGTCACCGCCCCATGCAGCGCAAGAATGAGCTGACCCTTTCGATGCTCATGCACCGGAATTTCCGCGTCGTGCTCGGCCACCTGCAGGCGGCTGGCAACCGCCGGGCGATCGGTCTCGTCCGGGTCCAGGTCAAAGCCGGGGAGCGAAATGCGAGCCATTCTCACATTGACCGGTTTTAGTGATTGATTGTCATTGTAGCGAAATTCGCCAGTGCGGCCGGTCACTAGCATGAGCTGCATGCACTCCCCCACCCCGCTCCGCCCCCACCTGCTCCAGGCATTTGCCCGGTTTAAAAGCCCTGCCCTCAGGACCGACCAGGAGGCGGTGCTGTTCTCGCTCAAATGCCTGCTCGCCGCGTCGCTGGGGCTGTATGTCTCTCTGCGGATCGGCCTGAACCGCCCGTTCTGGGTGGTCGGCACGGTCTATCTGGTGTCGCAGCCCCTTTCCGGGGCAACACTCAGCCGCGGCCTGTTCCGCCTGCTCGGTACCGTGGGCGGGGCCGTCGCCACCGTCGCGCTGGTGCCACGTTTCGCCAATGCACCCTTGGTGCTGAGCGCCGCACTCGCCACGTGGATGGCGCTGTGCCTGTACCTGGCGATGCTCGACCGCACGCCACGTGCGTACGCGTTCCTGCTGGCCGGCTATACCACCAGCCTGATCGGGTTTCCTGCGGTGATGGTGCCGGGAGAGGTGTTCACCATCGCCATCACGCGGGTGCAGGAAATCGCCATCGGCATCCTGGCCGCCACGCTGGTACATGGGCTGGTGCTGCCGCGCCGGGTCTCGATACGCGTGCACGCACGGGTTGCTGCCGTGCTGGACGATGCGGAACGATGGACACGCGACATGCGCGCCAGTGCATCGGACACGGTGCTGGCGACGGACCGCTCGAAAGTGGCCGCCGACCTGCTCGAGCTGCATGTGCTGTCGATCCACCTGCCCTTCGACAGCGCCCACGGCGTCGCCCAGGTGCAGATCCTGCGTGCCCTGCATGACCGGATGCTGGACGTACTGATGCTGTCCAGCGCGGTGGAAGATTCCATCGCCCGGCTGCGCTCACCACAGGCCAGCGCGATGGATGCAACAGACTGGCGCGATCTGCTGCGGGCCGGCCTGGTCGCGCAACAGGCCGAGATCGACCTTGCCCACGCCGATTGCCGCGTACTGCAGGCGGAGCTGCACACTGCCCGCCCCGACTGGCGCCTGCATGTGCCTGACCGTCTTGCGCGGAATGTGCAGGGCGCAGTGATTCACCGGGATCACAGGAACGCCGCGCGCAGCGCGCTGGGCGCGTTCGTCGGCATCCTGCTGAGCTGCGTGCTGTGGATCATCACGGGCTGGTCGGACGGCGCCACGGCGGTGTCCATCATCGGCACGGCGTGCGTGCTGTTCGGCACGATCGAAGCGCCGGCACCGCATGTCATGCGCTACCTGGTGGGATCGTGCATCGGCGTTGCCGTCGGCCTGCTCTACGGTCTGCTGATCTTCCCCGCGCTGTCCGATTTCGTCGGCCTGATGGCCGCGCTGGCGCCTGCGCTGCTGCTATGCGGATCGTTCCTGGCCCGGCCGCCCTTCATCATGGCTGCGCTGGGCGTGGTGCTGACGTTTCCGCTCATCGCCGGCCTGGGCGCGACCAATTCGACCAACATCGTCGGCGCACTCAACAACAGCGTTGCGTTGTTCGTCGGTACGGCAATGGCACTGTGCAGCATGCAGTTGTTCCAGACCGCCGATGCGGGCCGCAACCGCACGCGGTTGGAGGGTTCCATCCGTCGGGATATCGCACGACACGCCGCCGGACAAGGTGATGTGACCCGCGCGTGGCTTAGCCGAATGCTGGATCGAATCGGGCTGCTCGCTCCCAGGTTGCAGGGCCGTTCCAGCGCCGCGCACGACCTGCGGGCGTTGTTTGCGGACGTTCGTGCGGCATGTGCATCCAGCCAACTCCGCGCGCTGGAAAAGCGGCTGCACAACCCGCAGGTTCGGGCGCTTCATGCTGCGCTGGTCGAACGCATCGCTGCACATTTCGGGGTTCGCGCCCACACGGCACGCAGTGTCGACATCCATCTTCTGGAACTGCTGGACCGCATGCGCGAGGCAGCTGCGGCCAGCACCGGGGCTGATCGTGAGCATCTGTCGCACCTGCTCAGCGGGTTGCGCCGCGACCTGCTGGCATCCCCGCTTAACCATCGGCACTGACCACATGCTCTCTGATCTTTCCATTGATGGCGTGCTCATTCCCGGCCTGCTCGCCGTGGCCGCCGCCGCGCTGGCGCTGTCGATGCTGACCTCACGCCTGCTCGCCAGCCTCGGCCTGTACCGGTTGTTCGCCGCGCGGCCCTTGGTGGGCCTGTCCCTGTTCGTGACCCTGGTGGAGCTGATGATCCGGCTCTCGCCCCTGCTCGAGAAATGAAATGAAACACCTGCTTGCCGTCATCGGGCGCTGGAGCGCTACGCTGGTTGTATTCGCGATTGCTGTCGTCGCCGCACTGTCCATCTGGAAGCGTTACGAAATGCGCCCGTGGACGCGGGATGGGCGGGTGCGCGCCGATGTGGTGCGCGTTGCATCGGACATGGGGGGGCTGGTCACCCAGGTGCTGGTGCACGACAACCAGCGGGTCAGCGCCGGACAGCTGCTGCTGGTGCTGGATCAACCGCGCTTCACTGCCGCGCTTGAGAAGGCCGATGCAGCGGTCAGCAGCGCTCGCGCCACGCTGGCGCTGGCCCGCCGCGAATCGACACGGGACAACGCACTTGGCAACCTGGTCGCCTCGGAAACACGCGAACGCAATGCCGCCAAGGTCGATACCGAACTGGCCGCCCTGGCCCAGGCACGAGCCGAACAGCGCGTCGCCCAGCTCAACGTGCAACGCACCGAGGTGCGCGCAACCACCGACGGCATCGTCACCAACCTGGACCTGCACGCGGGCGACTACCTGCAACCCGGTGCGCAGGCACTGGCGCTGATCGACACCCACAGCCTGCGTATCGAAGGCTACTTCGAGGAAACCAAACTGACCTGCATCACCGAGGGCGATGCCGCCGTGGCCCGGCTGATGGGCGACACCCGCGATGTCCGCGGACACGTTGACAGCATCGCCGCCGGCATTGCCGACGATCAGCGCTCAAGCACGCACAACCTGCTGCCCGCCGTGGCGCCGACCTATACCTGGGTGAGGCTGGCACAGCGCATCCCGGTACGCATCCGTATCGATGATGCGCCGCCGGATACGCGCCTGATCGTAGGTCGCACCGCAAATGTGACCATCACGCCCTCGGCAGCGGGAGCCTGCAAGTGAGCGTGCGGACAGTACGTTGTGGGTTGTTTGCCCTGCTGCTGCCGATGACGGCCTGCGTGTCCGGCCCCGACTATCACCTGCCGGCGAGCGCTGTCGCAGCCTCCCCACGAGCGGCGCGGGCGTTCGTCTCGGGCCAGGACGCATCGTTCAGCCACGACGCGCCACCGGATCGGTGGTGGCGACTGTATGGCGACCCTCAGCTTGACGCCTACGTACGCGATGCTCTGGCGGCCAATACCGACCTGCGCGCCGCCGATGCCAACCTCCGGCGCGCCAGCGCGACCGTGCTGGAGTACCGCGCGCGCGGTGCCGTGCAAGGGGACGTGGATGCATCGGGCACGCTCGTCCATGCCGGTGGCTACACCCAGGCGTCGGCCGCGCCGCAGTCGTACGCGCTGGGCCTCCACCTCTCCTATCCGCTGGATCTCGCAGGTGGCATCCGCCGCGGCATCGAAGCCGCCAACGCGGACACGGAGGCGATTGCTGCGGCACGCGACCAGGTCCGCGTGGTCGTCGCTGCGGCCGTCACCCGTGCCTATCTCCAGGTGTGCACAAGCAATCACACGCTCACTGCAACCCGGCAAGTGCTGGCAATACAGCGCGCCACGCTGGAGGCAACCCGACGGCTGGCTGCCGGCGGGCGCGGAACGGACTTCGATGTCAGCCGTGCCGGTGCCGCCGTCAATCGCAGCGCGGCGGCGATACCGCACCTGCTGGCGGAACGGCAGGCCTCACTGTTCGAACTGGCCGCACTGATGGGCAAAGTCCCGGCAGACTATCCCAGGGAAGCAGAAGGGTGCCCACAGCCCCCTGAGCTGCAGCAAGCATTGCCGATCGGTGACGGCTGGCAGCTGCTCCAGCGGCGCCCTGACGTACGCGCAGCCGAACGCAGCCTGGCCGCCGCGACTGCAATGATCGGTCTCGAGACGGCGGCTCTCTATCCGCAGATCACCCTGGGCGCCTCTTCGGGCGTGGCCGGCACACCGGCGCATCTGCTGTCTGCCGACGGCTTCGGTGCGAGCATCGGCCCCATACTGTCATGGCACTGGCCCAACCGCCGCGTAGCCAAGGCCCGCATCGCGGCGGCCGGTGCCAATGCGGAGACCGCTCTCGCTTCCTTTGACGGCATCGTGCTGCAGGCACTGCGCCAGACCGAGACCGCGCTTTCTGCCTGCACGCAGGAGCTTGAACGCGAGCGCAGCCTGGCGCACGCGCGTCGGGACGCAGCCCGGGCCACCGAACAGGCACAGCAGCTCTACCGCTTCGGCAGGATCGATTTTCTCGACGTGCTTTCGGCCCAGGCCAAGCTGGCAGATGCGGAGTCCGCGTTGGCCGCCTCGCGCGCGGAGCGCATTGACCGGCAGATGGATCTTTTCCTGTCGTTGGGCGGAGGCTGGGCCGCAACGGATTCGGCCCCGGGCGCGGTCCAATGACCCGCTGCCTGGCGACGACTTCAGGCCCCGCCGTCTGTTCAGGAAATTACCGCCTACACCCGCATTCATTCACATGGATTGCCCTATATTCCCGCCACAGCGCCGCATGCTGCGGCCATGACGGAGGCATCCCCATGAAGACCACACGTTTGCTTGCCATCGCATTGAGCGCAGCCACCGCGTTGGCCGCGGTCCCCGCCTTCGCCGATCCGCCGCACCACGCCCGAGGCAACGGCCCGCCGCCGCACGCAGGCGGCCCGCACCACCGCGATGCGCCGCCGCCGGGCTGGCAGAAGAAGGCCTGGCGACGTGGCGAGCGCCTGCCGTGGGCCGAAGTGGACCGCCGCTACTGGGTAGACGATTACGCGCGCTATGACCTGCGCGAGCCGGGCCGCGACCGACGCTGGGTGCGCCAGTCCGATAACGAGTACCTGCTGGTGGAGATCGCCACCGGCTTGATTGTTGACGCGCTGCATCGTTGAATGCGGAGCGCGCCGGGGCCCTGTAGCCGTGGCCCTGGCGCGCTCCCACCACACTGCGGCCGACATGAATGATGCGAACCACCGGATTCCAGAGCGCGTTTCTCATTGTTGGCCTCATCGCAGGCCAGCCGGCCCACGCTAGCCAGCAACCATCAGCGGCGGATGTAAAAGCGATCGAACAGGTGGTCGAAGCGTTCCGCACCTCGCTGATCAACAAGGACAAGCCGACCTACATGGGCCTGTTCTTCTCGGACAAACCAGAAGACATCGGCTGGCAGTTCGTTTCCGAGGACGCGCGCCTGCAGGACATCCGCAAGGCCAAGCCCGATGCAATCAAGGCGCGGCAGATTCCTGCAAACAACTTCATCGCGCTGATCGACGGGGCGGTGGCCTCGCCGAAGCCGAAGGAAGAGAAGTTCTCCAACACGAAGATCGAGACGGATGGTGATGTGGCTTCGGTCTCGTTTGACTACAGCTTCCACGACGATGGGGTGAAGACCAACTGGGGCAAGGAGATGTGGCAGTTGATCCGCACCGAACAAGGCTGGAAGATCTTCTCGGTGATCTACTCGGTCCGCGATTCACGCAGCCCGGCCGATTGAACGTCGCTTGACGGGGCCGAACCCAGGCCGCGATCCATTCAGCAAGGGCATTGGCATTCGGCCAGCGATCGGGCAGAGTTCAGCCACGCGCAAGGACGCATGCCATGACCCGCCTGCTGATCATCGAAGACAACCCCGAGCTGGTTGCCAACCTGTATGCCTTCTTTGAACCGCTGGGTTACGTACTGGACGACGCCCGCGACGGCGCCAGCGGACTGCGCCGGGCCACGCAGCACGACTACGACGCCATCCTGCTGGACCTGATGCTGCCGCGGCTGGACGGCATGACGCTGTGCCAGAAGCTGCGCCAGGAGTTCCAGAACCCGGTGCCGATCCTGATGCTGACCGCGCGCGATCCGGTCGAAGACCGCGTGCAGGGCCTGGCCCTGGGCGCGGATGACTACCTGGTCAAACCGTTCTCGCTGACGGAACTGGATGCGCGGATCAAGGCCCTCGTACGACGGGCGCAGGGTCGCCAGGTCCAGAGCGTGCTGGCGTGGAAGGACCTGCAGGTGGACACGCGCTCGCCACAAGCCTGGCGGCAAGGCCGCTGCATTGCGCTGACGCCCACGTCGCACAAGCTGCTGATGTGCCTGGTGCGTGCGGCGCCGGCCGTGGTGCGCAAGCAGGAGATGGAATACCTGGTCTGGGGCGACGAGCCACCGGACAGCGGTGCGCTGCGAACCCACATCCATGAGCTGCGCCTGCAGGTGGACCGCAGCTTCGACACCGCGCTGATCACCACGGTGCACAGCGTCGGCTGGCGCATGCAGGCGTGACCCCTGCCTCCCTCTACCGCCGCCTGAGCCTGCGTACCCGCATCACGATCTCGTTCGTGCTGTTGATGGCCGGTGCCATGGGCTTCATCGTACTGGCCGAACAGGTGGACTACGACCAGGTCCGGGCCGCTGTCGTCGCGCGGACCCAGGACAATGAAGTACGCCGCCTGCAGGACGAACTCGCCCGTGGTCGGCGTCCCGACCTGCCCTCCGGCAGCGCACTGTTCGATGCCCAGGACGTGCCTGTCGTGCTGCGCCAATATGGCCCGGGATATCACGGCGAAGCAGCACCCAACGAGTGGCACCTGCGCGTCTTCGACAGTGCCGGCCAACGTTACTACCTGCTGCAGGACGCAGCCCCCTATGGCTATCTGGAATACCTGATCAATGCCTTTGCGGCACTGGTCATTTCGATCTGCGTGCTTGGCGCCTTCCTGATCGGTCGCAAGGTAGCGACCCACGTCATCGCACCCATCACACGATTGGCCGATGCGGTGCAGGACGGCCAGAAGCCCTTTCCCTATCAGGACGCGCGCGACGAGATTGGTGTACTCGCCCGCGCCTTCGCCCGGCACAGCGACGAGCTCGAACGGTTCCTGCATCGCGAACAGTGCTTCAGTGGCGATGCCAGCCACGAGCTGCGCACGCCGCTGGCCATCATCGGTGGTGCTGCCGAGACGCTGGCCTGCCAGCTTCCGGCCGACAGCCACCTGGTTCCCAGTGCCGAGCGCATCCTGCGCACCACCCAGGAGATGCAGCGCCAGCTGACCTGCCTGCTGCTGCTCTCTCGCGCCCCCAGCACCGTGCCACGCAACGAGGTGGCCCTGCGTGCGCTGGTTGAATGCTGCATGGAGCGGTGCCAGCCCTGGCTTTCCGGCAAGCCGGTGATCGTTGCGTTTGATGCCCTGCATGACACCGTGCTGCACACCAACGCGGATCTTGCGCACAGCGTGATCTGGAACCTTCTGCGCAACGCCTGCCAGTACACCGAAAGCGGCGAAGTCCGGATCTCCCTTCACGACGCCGCACTCGTCGTCGCCGACACGGGGCCCGGCCTGCCCTCCAGTATCGATCCACAGCTGTTCCAGCGCTTCGTACCCGCTAGCGTGCACAGCGGCGAGGGGCTGGGGTTGTCGATCGTGCAGCGCATCGTCGAGCACCTGGGTTGGAGGATGACGGTGCATTCATCGCAGCAGGGATGCCGGTTCAGCCTGGAGTGGCCCCTCTGACGATTTCCTGACGCACGCGCGCACATGCTGGGAATTGCTCACTTCACGGCGGAAAACCGCATGCAGCACCCCAAGGACAGCGGCAAGTACCCGCACGGGAAGACCGGCCTGAGCCGCATCTTCCACACCCTCATCCATTCGCGCGATGGATTCGTCGCCACCTTCCGCGGCGAGGCAGCCTTTCGTCAACTGCTGCTTCTGCACGCGCTGTTGATCATTGCAGCGTTCGTACTGGACATCAGCGCGGTCGAGCGCGCGATAGTGCTGGCGGTCTGCTTCATCAGCCTGCTGGTGGAACTGCTCAACTCGGCGATCGAAGCGGTGGTTGATCGCATCTCCCTGGAACAGCATCCCCTGTCAAAGAACGCCAAGGATATGGGCAGCGCCGCGCAGACCACCGCACTGTTGATGGTGGGCGCGGTGTGGGGCGTGATCCTGCTGGGCTAGTCCGCCCAACCTGACAACTTCCTGATAAAGCGGTTTCGATACTGCGCGCACTCCCGCTCCACGGAACCTGCTCGTGCGTCAATGCCGCCGTTTTCCACGGCCCCATCCGATCGTTCTGGTCTGGGCCGTCGCACTGTTCTTCACCACGATTGGAAACATCGCCCTCTGGAAGACGCTGTGGGGGCTGGTCGACCTCAACAGCGTGCGCAGCGTGCTGTTCCTGGTCAGCCTGCCGGTGGTGCTGTTCTGCCTGTTCAACCTGATGCTGACGCCACTGCTGGCACTGCCATTCCTGCGCAGGCCGCTGCTGGCGCTGCTCGTTGTCGTCAGCGCCGCCTGCAGTTACTTCATGCTGCACTACAACGTGCTGATCGATCGCAGCATGGTGCAGAACGTGTTCGAGACCAACCAGGCCGAACTGAACGCCTATCTGTCGCTGCCACTACTGTTGACCCTGCTGGCGCTGGGCGTGCTGCCTGCTGCCGGGCTCGCCCTGGTGCGCACCACCAGCGGGGCCGGTTCGATACGTTCGCTGCTGGTGTGGCCGGCCAGCGCTCTGGCGTCATTGCTGGTACTGCTGGCAATCGGCTTCGCGTTCTACAAGGACTACTCCTCGCTGCTGCGCAACAACCGCTATCTCCGTGACCAGGTGCTGCCGTTGAATGTCGTGCGCCATACCCACGATTATCTGAAAGGCCTCTACAGCGCCCGCCAGCAACCCTTGCGCCCGATCGGCATGGACGCACGGCGCGTACCGGGCCCGCGTCCGAAGCTTGTGGTCATGGTCGTCGGCGAGACCGCGCGATCACAGAACTTCCAGCTCAACGGCTACCCACGCGCGACCAATCCCCGGCTCTCGCGCAAGGAAGGCGTCATCAGCTTCAGTGATGTTTCCTCATGCGGAACCGCAACAGCGATCTCGGTGCCGTGCATGTTCTCGCAGATGACCCGCCGCCAGTATGACGATGTACGCGCAGCGACCGAGGAGAACGTGCTCGGCATCCTGCAGCGCACCGGCATCAGCGTGCTCTGGCGCAACAACAACGGGGGCTGCAAAGGCGTGTGCGAACGCGTGCCGACCGAGGACATGCCCGCGCTGAAGGTGGCCGGCCAATGTGTCAATGCCGACGGCACCTGCTATGACGAGGTGCTGCTGCATCAACTCGGTACCCGCATTGATGCCATGAACGGCGACGCCCTGGTCGTGCTGCACCAGCTTGGCAGCCACGGCCCGACCTACTTCGAACGCTACCCGGCACAGTCGCGGGCATTCAGTCCGACCTGCGACAGCAACCAGATCCAGCAGTGCAGCAACGAGGCGCTGGTCAACACCTATGACAACACCCTGGTCCACACCGACCGCATGCTTGGCAAGACCATCGACCTGCTGCAGGGCTATTCGGACCAGCGTGATGTCGCGCTGATCTATGTGTCCGACCATGGCGAGTCGCTCGGCGAACGTGGCATGTACCTTCACGGCACGCCTTACTTCATCGCGCCGCGCGAGCAGACCCAGGTGCCGATGGTGATGTGGTTCTCACCGGAGTTCAGCCGCAACGCGGGCGTGGACCTGGCCTGCCTGCGCGGGAATGCCCTGCACCGGGCGCACAGCCACGACAATGTCTTCCACTCACTGCTGGGCCTGTTCGGGGTCAACAGTACGGTTTACCGGCGCGATCTGGATGTCTTCGCCGGCTGCCGCGCGTCGGCTTCGCCGGCTGTGGCCACCTCGCCAGCCAAAGAACGGCGCCGGTTGATGCCGGTCGCTGCCCGGAACGTGGCGCGCTACTGCGCCGCCAGGGCGAAATCCAGGCCCGCACAAACCGCCGCCACCTGGGCGTCGTTGCATTCCTGCGGGTTGGTGCGCGGGCTGTCCGGGTAGACCTCGGTGGTGGTGGCAAAGCGCGCGTCGGTGAAGCCGGCGCAGGCGCCGATCGAACGCGATTCACCCCAGACCACGCCCGGCGACTGCAGCGGCAGGCCGACCAGGTTGCCTTCGGCATCGGCCGGGGCGATATGGGTGACCGGGGCCACGGCGGTGATCAATGCCTTCTGGAACTCGGCCTGCGGATCTTCGCTGTTGCCGATCACGTAGAAGCCATCCGGAATGGTGTCGCGCTCGAACGGCTTGCCGTCGCGGGCACAACGCGCCGGATCGAACTCCTGCAGGTCGCTGTCGGTGGTCTCGTGCAGGTCCAGGTGCACCAGCAGGTTCGGCTTACGCTCGGCCACCCAGGCCATCAGGGCGGCGGCTTCCACGATCTGGCCGCCGTCACGGAAGCTGCGGTTGGGGTCGATGGCATCCGGGTTCCAGCGCTGGATGCGCTCGTAGCCCCACGGGCTGACGCACGGCGCCACGATCAGGTTCAGCCGGCCCAGGTAACGCTCCGCCTGCTGCTCCAGGAACTGCAGGGCACCGTGCACGCCGCTGGTCTCGTAGCCATGCACGCCACCGGTGATCAGCGCGGTCGGCAGCGCCGGGTTCCAGTCGTGGTTGACCACGGCGAACAGCGGGTAATGGTCCGGCGCATAGTCCAGCTGGCCGTACTGGATCACATCGAAGCTGTCGTCCAGGCGCTCGAGCGCGGCCACCACGTCGTCGTGGTAGCTGCGCCGGCGCTGCTGGCGGGCCCGCCACTGTGCGCGTTCCGCGTCGCCCCAGGGCTGTCCGGGGGTGCCGATCGGGTAGAACTGCGCAACGGTCATTGGGGAACTCCAGGGGTCGAACGGGATGGGTGCAGCCGGACATTCTAAGCCTTGTCGCGCCTGCGGGCGCCCCCGCCCCGCCCCGCCTTCATCCAGCCGGGGTCATCTGGTTGTAAAATCAATGGTTTTTGGCCCCTCACCCCTTGATGGCGAACGCAGCGCAGCCGGTCCTGGGTGGACCGGAGTTCCTCCGCCTGCTCGCCCGTCTCAGCGACGGCGCGATGCCGGCCACCAGTCCCGCCCTGACCGATCGCCTCGGCCAGTGGGTGGACTGGAGCCGTGCCGTGGCCCTGTCCGGAGCGCTCGGCGGACGCCTGCCCGAGCCCGGTGAAGCCGCCGAAGCGGTCGAGGATGTACTGGCCGACTGCGCCCAGGCGCACGCCAGCCTGCTCGCCTCGATCAGTGAGGATGCCGAGGCCGAGCGCCTGCTGGACCTGGCCGAAGCTGCCGCCGCACCCAACTTCGCCTCGCTGCGCCAGCGCTACCGGGTACTGCAGCAGGCCATCCAGACCGCCACGGGCCGCCTGCGCGGCCGCCTGCGCGACCAGCTGGTGCAGGTTTCGCCCGAGCTGGCGCGGCTGGCCGAGGTCGATGCGGTGATGGAACAGACCCTCACCCCGCGCGAGCACAGCCTGCTGGCCACTGCGCCGGCCGTGCTCGGCGCCCGATTTGAACGCGTGCACGGCCAGCCCGGCTGGCGCACGGCCTTCCGCCATGACATGCGCACGCTGCTGCTCGCCGAGCTGCAGCTGCGCTTCCACCCGATCGAAGGGCTGCAAGACGCCCTGCGCTCCCACTGACCGGAACACCATGTCCAGAACTGCTTTCCATGTCGTTGTCTTCCTTGTCGGCCTGCTGGCCGTGTGCTGGATCGGCATTGGCTACGTTTCGGTGCATCCGCTGGGTGCAGCGGTGGCGGCGATCATCGCGGCCTGCTACATCGCCGGTGGCGTGGAGCTGTACCGCTACCGCCAGGCCAGCAACGGCCTGCGCGCCGCACTGAACGACCTGTCCAGCGCGAAGGAAAGCCTCGCCCCCTGGCTGGAGCGCGTGCCGGTAGCCCTGCGCAACGCCGTGCGCCTGCGCGTGGAAGGCGAGCGCACCGCCCTGCCCGCACCGGTGCTGACCCCTTACCTGGTTGGCCTGCTGGTGCTGCTGGGCATGCTCGGTACCCTGCTGGGCATGATGGACACGCTGCGTGGCACCGGACTGGCCCTGCAGAGCGCGACCGACATGGCCGCGATCCGCGGCTCGCTGGCCTCGCCGGTGCAGGGACTGGCGGTGGCATTCGGTACCTCGATCGCCGGTGTGGCCAGCTCAGCCATGCTCGGCCTGCTGGCGGCGCTGCTGCGTCGGGATCGGCTGCAGGCCGTGCAGCAGCTGGACCGGGCCATTGCAGGCGACCTGCATCCCTACTCGCAGGCCTGGCAGCGCGCCGAGTCGTTGCGCCTGCTGCAGGCACAGTCCGCCGCGCTGCCGGCACTGGTCGACCGCCTACAGGCGATGACACAGACCTTTGAACAGCACAGCACGGCCGCCAACGAGCGCCTGCTGGCCGGCCAGGCCGAATTCCTGACCCAGAGCCAGGCGCTGCAGGAGCGTCTGGCGGTCTCGCTGCAGCAGTCGCTGCGCGAAGGCGCCGAAGCCAGCGCCGCCGCCATCGGTGGCGCGCTGCAACCGATGGCCGAGACCACCCTGGCTGGCCTGGCCCATCACGGCGAAGCACTGCATGCCCGCGTCGAGCAGGCCGTGCAGCAGCAGCTGGCCGGCCTGAGCGACGGTTTCGAACGCAGTCGCGTCGCGACCGAGGCCAGCTGGGCCAAGGTGGTGAGTGAACAGACCCAGGCACAGCAGGCACTGGTGAGCGACCTGCGCCAGCACCTGCAGGCCTTCAGCGATGGCCAGGCCACGCATGCCGAAGCGCTGGTCACACGTATCGGCGAGCGCCTGCAGGCCGATGCACAGGACAATGCGGAGGCCTTGCGTGCTGGCGCCGAACAGCAGCAGGCCCTGAACAGCGCACTGGTCGAGCGCCAGCAGCAGGCGCTGCTCGCAGCTGGTCAGCAGCTGAACGAGCACGCGCAGGCGCTGCTGCAGGCACTGGAGCAGCAGCACAGCGCCAGCCAGTCGTTGCTGCAGGATCACGAACTGCAGCGTTTGCAGGATTGGCAGGCCGTGCAGGCCGCCGCTGCCACCGCGCACGCCGAACTGCAGGCCAGCCTGGACAGCCGCGAGCAGCAACGCCAGGCGCGCTGGGACGCGGTCAGCGCCGAGTTGCAGCAGGCCCACGCCGCCCTGCAGGCGCAGCTGCAGGCCGGCGACGAACAGCGCCTGCAGCGCTGGAGCGATGCTCTGCAGCACGTTTCCACCGAGCTGGCCGAGCGCCTGCAGGCCAATGGCGAACGCCTGGCCGCGCAGCAGCAGCGCGTCTGCGACACGCTGGCGGAGACCGCACAGCAGATCGGCGAGAACGGTCGCGCACAGGCCAGCGCCACGCTGGCCGAAGTGTCCACCCTGCTGCAGACCGCCGCCGCCGCGCCCAAGGCCGCTGCCGACGTCATCAACGAGCTGCGCAGCACGCTGTCCGAGAGCCTGGTGCGTGACAACGCGATGCTGGAGGAGCGCGGACGCCTGCTGGCCACCGTGCAGACCCTGCTGGATGCGATCAACCATGCCTCGAACGAACAGCGCACCGCTGTGGACGCACTGGTCGGTGGCTCGGCCGAGTTGCTGGAACGCGTTGGCAACCGCTTCACCGACCATATCGCCGCCGAGACCGGAAAGCTGGACGGTATCGCCGCAGCGCTCCACGACAGCGCCGGTGAAGTCGGCCAGCTGGCCAGCACCTTCGGCGAAGCGGTCGCGCAGTTCGGCAGCGCCTCCACCGAGCTGTCCGGCCGCCTGGAACAGATCGGCGGCGCACTGGATGCCTCGCTGGCCCGCAGCGACGAGCAGCTGGCCTACTACGTGGCGCAGGCGCGCGAGGTGGTCGACCTCAGCCTGCTGTCGCAGAAGCAGGTGATGGAAGAACTGCAGCAGCTGGCCACGCGTCGCGGCAAGGCCGGCAGCGCATGAGCGACGAGCTGGAGGTCGACGGCGGTTCGCACGCCCCGATCTGGGCCGCCTTCGGCGACCTGATGTCGGTGCTGCTGGGCGCGTTCGTGCTGATACTGGTCGGTGTGGTCGCGGTGCAGCTGGAGCTGTCGCAGCGGCTGGACCAGGAAGTGAAACAGCGCCAGGCCGAAGCCAAGCGCCTGCAGACCCTGGAACAGGCGTTGGCTGGACCGCTGGCCGCCGGCCGCGTGACGCTGGTGGATGGCCGCATCGGCATCAGCGGCAGCGTGCTGTTCGCGCTGAACTCCGACCAGCTGCAGCCGGAAGGCCAGGAGCTGCTGCGCAGTCTGGCCGCACCGCTGGCCGCCTACCTGGGCAGCCGCGAAGAGATCCTGATGGTCAGCGGCTTCACCGATGACGCACCGGTGCGCGAAGGCAATCGGCGTTTCGCCGACAACTGGGAGCTGTCCGCGCAGCGCTCGCTGACCGTGACCCGCACCCTGATCGCCGATGGCGTACCGGCTGACGCCGTGTTCGCCGCCGCGTTCGGCAGCGAGCAGCCGGTCAGTTCCAATGCCAATGAGGAAGGCCGAGCACGCAACCGTCGCGTCGAGATCGCGCCGATTCCCAAGCCCAAGGCTCCGGATGCCAAGTAACCTTTCAGCGCTCGAAGGCCTGCGCGCACTGGTGCGTGACCTCGATGCGGGGTCGCGCTCGCTGCCGCATTACCCGCAGGTGCCGATGCTGCAGCAGGTGCAGCGCGAGTGGTCGGAGCTGCGCAGTGAACTGCAGGTGCGCCGCTCACTGCGCACCGAGGCCCCGGCCGACGGCGGCCCGCTGAACTCAGCGGTGCTGGTGCAGCGCATGCTGGACACGATGCAGGCCACCAGTCCAGGTTACCTGCGACATTTCATCGACTATGTGGATACGTTGTCGTGGCTGCAGGCGCTGCAGGACGGTGCCGCCAGCGGTGCAGATACCGCGAAGCCGAAGCGGACACGCAAGCCGCGCTGAACACGAATTGGTAGTGCCGGCCGCTGGCCCGCATCACAACCAGGCCGACCACGGCCGAGGCGCGCGCAAGCGGCGCTGAACAACGAATGGCCGTGCTGAACATTGACTGGTAGTGCCGGCCGCTGGCCGGCAGCCATGCAACTCCGCGCAGGTCATGAGGTTGCCGGCCAGCGGCCGGCACTACCACTGAGGGTGCTCTGTGCGCCGGAACGCAATCTGCGCTTCGCCCTTGCTTTGGTAGTGCCGGCCGCTGGCCGGCATCACAACCAGACCGACCACGCATACGGATACTCACCAATCTGCCCAGCAATACCGGCGCGTACCGGATTCCCCAGGATGTACAGCGCCTGTCGCGCCAGCGACTCCTCGGCCCTCACTGCGTGATCGAAGTAACCAGGCTGCCAGACCGTACATCGACGCCCCACCAAGCGATTCAGCGCAAGCGCGCTCGACGACTTCATCCGGCGCGCGATGTCGGGAAGGTGAGCTGCGCGCAGCGCGAACATCCAGTGGACGTGATCCGGCATGACGACCCATGCGTGTGACTGTACGAGCCCGCGCTGTTCGATGTAGTGGAACTGGTCGATTACACATGCTGCTGCAGCTTCGCTTTCAAAGAGCCGGCGGCGCTGGTGTGTCGTGGTTGTCAGAACGTAGGACTGGCCGATGATCGAGTGACGGCCCAGACGGAGGCGATGGCTGCTCATGCGCCATGGTGGGTCGATCATGGGGTGTTGGCTGTCAGGCCATGCCTCGATGGGTGTTGGGAGATGTCTGAAGTTGAATGAGGTTGCCGGCCAGCGGCCGGCACTACCGGTGCTGTGGGTTGCCGGCCAGCGGCCGGCACTACCATTGCCCGCAGGCGGCGGTCGGGGCTCAGCCGCGCAGGGTGGCGCCGCCGTCCACGTACAGGTCGCTCATCGCCACATGCCCGGCCTGTTCGGAGAGCAGGAACATCACCGAGTGCGCGATGTCCTCGGGGGTGGCCAGCTTGCGCAGCGGGATGCCGGCCTTGTACGTCTCCAGGCTGCCGGCGATCACCCGCTCGGCACCGTGCGCGTCCTGCCACATGCCGGTCTGCATCGGGGTCAACGTGGACCCCGGGGCGACGATGTTGCAGCGGATGCCCAGCGGCGCCAGCTCCAGCCCGAGGCAGCGGGTGAACATCGTGGCGGCGGCCTTGGACGCGGCATAGGCGGCCATGCCGTGCCGCGGCACGCCGGCGGCATTCGAACTGACGGTGACGATCGCGCCCCGCTGGCGCGGCGACATCACCCGCGCCAAGGCACGCCCAACGTGGAATACGCCATCGGCGTTGACCGCGAACACTCGGCGCCAGTCGGCGTCGCCGGTCTCGGCGACGCTGCCCACGTGCAGCACGCCGGCCACGCTAGCCGCCAGCGTGATCGGCCCGATGCTGGATTCGACCTGATCCACCAGGGCGTCCACCGCTGCGCTGTCGGTCACGTCGAGTGCGAACGACCTGACCCGCGTATCGGCCACGTGTGGCGCCTCACGATCGGTCGCCACCACCGTGCAGCCGGCCTCGGCCAACAGCCGTACCAGTGCCTCGCCGATGCCGCCGGCGGCACCGGTCACCAACGCTACACGGCCTTCAAAACCGGTCAGCTGCATGTTGCGATCTCCTGTTGCTCGTCCCATTGGCGCAGTCGCGCCGACAACCACGGCGCCAGCTGCGCCACCGCATCGCGGCCGGTCAGCTCGGCGTGCAGGAACGGCAGTTCCAGGGCCTGCACCTTGCGCGCGTGGGTCCGCCACAACGCCGACTGCAGCTGTGGTCGCGCCTGGTGATCCCGGCCCGCGCGGACGTGCACCAGCGTGCCGTCGAACGGTTGGTGGATGTGTTCGCGGATCAATCGATTGGTGCCGGTCACCGCGCGCACCACGCCATCGAGCACCACATCCGGCAAGCTGCCGAGTGTACTGCCACCACGTCGCAGGAACGCGAGAATGCGATCACGGCTGTCCAGTTCCGGATGCGCATCCGGGTCATGACCGGCAATCGCCAGCAGTGCCCGCAATGCAGCGATGGCATCGGGTTCCGGCTCGGCCCGCCAGCACTCGCTGGGATAAGCGTCCAGCAGCACCAGCTCGCCGACGTCGCGGCCGATCTCATGCAGGCGCACCGCCATCGCTTGGGCGAGGATGCCACCCACCGACCAGCCCAGCAGATGCACCGGCCCCTTCGGCTGCAATGCGACCACGCGCTGAACGTAGTCGTTAGCCATCGCCTCGATGCTGCTTGGCAGCGGCAGCCGCGCGTCCAGGGCCGGCGACTGCAGGCCATACACCGGGCGTGCCGGCTGCAGTGCCCGGGCCAGGGTGCGGTAGTTCCAGGCGATGCCCCCGGCCGGGTGCAGCACGAACAGCGGCGTGGGCCCGGCAACGTCGGTCGCGGCCAGCGCGATCACTGGCCCCAGTGCGTGATCGGCCAGCGCGGGCGGCTCGGCAATGCGAACTGCCAGCGCGGCCACGGTGGGCTGGGCAAACAAGGCACCCAGACCCAGATCGCAGCGCCAGCGCTGCTCGATCGCCAGCAGCAGGTGCACCGCCGACAGCGAATCACCGCCGAGACTGAAGAAATCTGCATCCACTGCCACCGGCGCCTCACGCCCAAGCGCCTGTGCGAACAGCAACGCCAGTTCCTGTTCCAACGGCGTGCGCGGTGCCAATCCAGCGACCTCATGCTGTGGTGGTTTCGGCAAGGCGTTGCGATCGAGCTTGCCGTTGGCGGTCACCGGCCAGTGGTCCACGCCGACAAACGCCGAGGGCACCATGTAGTCCGGCACACGCGTGGCCAGGTGGCTGCGCAGCGTTACGGCATCGGCAAGCGCCGCTGGCACATAGGCCACCAACCGAGCATCGCCGGGCGCGTCCTGGCGCAGCAGCACTTCCACCCGCTCCATGCCAGGCAGCTCGCGCAGTGCCGCCTCGATCTCGCCCAGCTCGATACGCAGGCCGCGCAGTTTCACCTGGTGGTCGCTGCGGCCCAGGTACTCGACCGCACCATCGCGCCGCCAGCGTGCCACGTCGCCGGTGCGGTAGATACGCTCGCCCGGCAGGAAAGGATCGGCAAGGAAGCGCTCGGTAGTCAGGTCATCGCGACCGAGATAGCCGCGTGCCAGTTGCACACCACCCAGGTACAGGTCACCGGCCACGCCCACCGGCACCGGCTGCATCCGGGCGTCCAGCACGTACAGGCGGGTGTTCCAGACCGGGAACCCGATCGGCACCGGCCGCGAACGATCCTGCGCCGACGCCGGCCAGTAGCTGACGTCCACCGCAGCTTCGGTCGGGCCATACAGGTTGTGCAGCTCGGCGTGCACACGCGCGTGGAAGCGGTCGCGGGACGAAGCATCCAGCGCCTCGCCACTGGTGAACACCCGTCGCAGCTGCAGCTCTTCGGAGGCCGGTGCAGCGAGGAAGGCATCCAACATCGATGGCACGAAATGCGCCGTGGTGATGCCATGCTCGCGGATCAGCCGCGCCAGTTCAGTGGGATCGCGATGCCCGTCCGGCCCGGCGACGACCAGCGTGGCTCCACACAGCAGCGGCAGGAAGAATTCCCAGGCCGAGACATCGAAGGTGGCCGGGGTCTTCTGCAGCACGCGGTCGTCGGCACGGATGCTGTAGTGCTCGCGCATCCACAGCAGGCGGTTGACGATGGCACGATGTTCGATGACCACGCCCTTCGGCTCGCCGGTCGAACCGGAGGTATAGATCACATACGCCGCATCGCTGGGCGCCGGATCGGCCCATGGCGCGGCGAAGCTCAGCGCGGTCCACTGCTCCGGCGCGAGCACCGGTACGCCGGCCATGCGCGCCGAATCCTCGGCCACAGCCAGTACGCACACAGGCTGTGCCGAGGCGAGAATACGCGCCAGCCGCTCATCGGGATGGGCAAGGTCCAGCGGAAGATAGGCCGCGCCTGCGCGCAGCACCGCGACCAGCGCGATCACCAGCTCCAGCGAGCGCGGCAATGCCACCGCCACCACGCTGCCCGGGCCGACATCCATCGCCCGCAGCTGCGCCGCCAGCGCGAAACTGCGCGCTTCCAGCGTTGCGTAATCCAAAGCAGCGTCGCCGAACACCAGCGCAGGCGCGTGTGGGTCCCGATCCATGCCCTGCTGCAGCAGCTCGACCAGGGTCGTCTCCGGCAGCGCGTGCGCGGTGGCATTGAATTCCTGCAGCACCTGCTGCGCCTCCTCGGGCGTCGCCAGGGGCACGGCTGCGATATCGTCAGCCTGCAGCGCCGCCGATACGAAATGCAGCAGCCGCGCCGCGTGCGCCTCGACATCCTCGCGACTGTACAGCGCGGGATTGGCCTCGATTTCCAGATCCAGCAGCGCCTGGCCATCGCCACGGAAGCCCAGCGTCAGGTCATCCACCGGCCCGGTGCACAGCACCTCCGGCGTCGCCTGCACGCCGGGCAGCGCCAGCGCGTTGTAGAACGGCTGCACATTCACCAGCGGACCGTGCAGGCGCTGCTGCGCGCCGACCAGGCCCAGGTCCCGGCGCAGCTGCTCACCGCGGTAACGGCCGTGCTTGCGCCCCTGGCTGAGCTTCCGGCCCAGGCCGCGGGTGAAGGCCTCGACGCTGCCCTCGCCGGCCGCTACGCGCAGCGGCAACACATTCATCACCATCGCCGGCACCCGCGCCGACGCGTTGCCGAGCCGCCCCATGTAGGGCACGCCCAGCACCACTTCATCGGCCGCGCTCATCCGCCGCAGGTACTCGGCCGACAACGCGGCCAGCACATCCGGCCAGGGCTGCAGCCAACGCACCGAGGCCTGCAGCAGCTGCTCACGGAAGGCCGCATCGAGCGGCTGCACCCAGCGCAGCGCGTCGTCACTGGCCGCGAGCGTGCCGGCCAGGCCCACGCCTGCCGGTGCGCCCTGCATGTGCTCACGCCACCACTGCCCGGCCAGCGCGCGGCGCGGATCGGCACGATAAGCGGCATCATCGGCCAGCACGCCCGCCAGCCCCGGCAGTGGCTCACCCATGCGGCCGGCGTACAACGCGCACACGCGATCGGTGAACAGCGCCATGCCATAGCCATCGGCCGCCAGATGATGCACCCGCAGGTACCAGACCCAGCGCTGCCCGCCCAGCTCAAGCAGCACCTGTTGGCTGATCCGGTCGCGGGCGGGGTCGACCGGGCTCAGCCGGTCGGCGTGCATCAGGCTGCGTGCCGCAGCGGCTGGATCAGCCTCGACGGACACATCACGCACCGAAAGCAGCGGCACATGTGCCGGGTCGTACCACTGCAGCGGCTGGCCATCGGCCCCTTCGGCAAAGCGCAGCGCAAAGGCCTGGGCTTCGCCCGCAGCCTGGTCTGCCGCTGTGACGAACGCGGTCACGTCCAGCGGGCCATCGATCCACACCGCGTGCGCGGTATTGAATGACGGATTGTCCGGCGCCAGCCGCTGTGCAAACCACAGTCCGGTCTGGGCCTCGGTCAATGCCACCGGCGTGGCCAGCGCAGCGGCGTTCATGCGTTCTGCGCGGCCTGCAGCGTCTGCACCACGTTCCACCACTGGCGCAGCGTGGTGTGCTCGGCCAACTGCGAGAACTCAATCGGCAGGCCGGTGTTGCCCCAGGCCAGGACCAGGCCGAGCATGCGCATCGAGTCCAGGTCCAGGTCGATCAGGTTGTCGTCGTCACCGATCTCGGCCGGCGTACATTCCAGAATGCGTGCCACGTCGGCGCGCATCCGCTCCAGATCCAGCACCTCAGCGGTGGCAGCCATCACAGCACCTCCAGCAACTGGTCGGTGGTCATCGGCACGCCACAGGTGCGTGCGATCCAATGCAGCGCCTGATCGTGATCGGCGCGCGAGAAGTCCGCCACGGCATCGGCGGCAATGAAGGCCTCGATATCACGCTGGAACGCTTCGACCACGGTCGCGGTGCAGCCGATATGGGCGTACACGCCGGTCACCAGCAACTGGTCGCGGCCACGCACCCGCATCAGCGTCTCCAGGTTGCTGCGCTGGAACGCGCTGTAACGGTGCTTGACCAGCACGTGCTCGCCCGGCTGCGGTGCCAGCGCGTCGATGATCGGTTCATGGTCGGCGCTGCGGCGCATGCCCGGTCCCCACAGGTCGGCCTGCAGGCCACGGTCACGGCGATCCTGGTCGCCATGCTGGGCGGTGTAGAACACCGGAATACCGCGCGCGCGGCAATACGCCAGCAGGCGTGCGATGTTGTCCACGGCCGGCCGCAGCGGTGCATTGCCGGCGTCGAATGCGGCCAGGAAGTAGCGCTGCATGTCGTGCACCAGCAAGGCGACACGATCGCGCTGCGGGCGCCACGGGCCGCGTGCCTGCGGCAGTTCGGCGGCGGTCGGCAAGGGGTAATCGGTGATACGGGGCAGCGCCATCAGCGCGTTCCTCCTGTCTGTTGCAGATGACGCGCACGCAACTGCGCGCGCAGTTCGCGGCGGCTGATCTTGCCGACCGCGGTGGTATCGAAACTGTCGACGAACACGACCTGGTCGGGCACCTTGAACGCCGCCAGGCCGCGCCCGCGCATCCAGGACTTCAGCGCCGGCGCCTTGAACGGTTCGCCCTGCGGAATCACGAAGGCACAGCTGCGCTCGCCCAGGTACTCGTCGGGAATGGAGACCACGGCCGCATCGAACACACCGGGGTGGGCCAGCAGGTGATCTTCGATCTCTTCGGCGGAGATCTTCTCGCCGGCACGGTTGATGTGGTCACCGGCGCGGCCCTGCACCACCAGGTAGCCTCCGGGCAGCTGCTGCACACGGTCACCGGTACGATAGAAGCCGTCATCGGTGAACGAGCGCGCATTGGCCACCGCGTCGTTGTGGTAGCCGCGGATGGTGTACGGCCCACGGGTGAGCAGATGCCCCACCTCGCCTTCGGCCACCGGCTGGTCATGGTCATCGACCACGCGCACTTCATCATCCGGACTGATCGGCCGGCCCTGGCAGGCCACGATCAGCTCCTCCGGGTCATCCAGCCGCGTGTAGTTGACCAGGCCTTCGGCCATGCCGAACACCTGCTGCAGCGTGCAGCCAAGGCCATCGATCACCCGCCGTGCGGCTTCCGGCACCAGTTTGGCGCCGCCTACCTGCAGTACCTGCAGGCTGGACAGGTCATGCTTGCTGGTGGCGGCGGCCTGTGCCCACAGCAACGCCAGCGGCGGCACCAGCCCACAGCAGGTCACCTGCTCGCGGGCGATCAGCGGGAAGGCCGCATCCGGACCGGGGCCGGGACTGAGCACCACGCGGGCGCCGGCATACAGTGCGCCGAAGAAGCCCGGCGAACTCATCGGGAAATTGTGCGCGGCCGGCAGCGCGACCAGATAGACGCTGTCGCGGTCGATGCCGCAGAGGTCATTGCTGGCGCGGAACGAGTAGATGTAGTCGTCGTGGGTGCGCGGAATCAGCTTGGACAGCCCGGTGCTGCCTCCGGAAATCTGCAGGAACGCCACCGACTGCGGGTCCGGATCGGACGGCAGCTGGCTGCGATCGCCCTGCAGTGCCTCCAGCGCGATGAACTCCGCCGCATCGCCGTCGATCACCACATGGCAAACCGCTGGCACTTCGGCCTGCAGCGCCCTTGCCAACCCGCGATGATCGAAGCCATCGTGCAGCGTGGTGGTGATGTAGGCACTGGCTTCCGCCTTGCTGGCGAAGTGGACCAGCTCGGTGATGCGGTGCGCCGGCAACGCATACACCGGCACCAGGCCGGCGCGGAACAGGCCGCAGACCGTGGTGATGAACGCGGCGGTATTGCCCAGCTGCACCAGCACCCGTTCGCCAGGCTGCAGGCCGAGCGCCAGCAGGCCGGCACCGATGCGGCCTGCCTCATGCCACAGCTGCGCATAGCTCAGGCGTACGTCGCCGGCGACCACCGCGATGTCATCGGCATAGCGTTCTGCACGCTCGCGCAGGAAACCCGGGAAGGTCTCGCCACGCCAGTGACCGGCTTCGCGATAGCGCGCCACCAGCGTATCGGGCCACACCTGCTGCAGCGGCAGGCGGGAAGAGTCAGTGGAGGTACTCATGCGGCAGGCTCGATGGCGGGCGCGGATTCATGGACACCCAGCGCGTTCAACAGGGCAGCGAACTTCGCTGCGGTTTCGGCCACCTCGGCCTCGGGGTGTGACTCGGCGACGATGCCGGCACCGGCATACAGGCGCAGCTGCGTGCCCTGCAGGCACGCGCAGCGGATCGCCACGTACCAGTCGCCGTCACCCTGCGCGTCCAACCAGCCCACGGCACCGGCGTAGAAGCCGCGCGGCACCGGTTCCAGCTCGCGGATGCGCTGCAGCGCCGCCAACCGTGGCGTACCGCAGACTGCCGGCGTGGGGTGCAGCTGCGCCAGCAGTTCGGCGGCAGACGCCTGCGGATCCTTCAGGGTGGCGTGGATGCGGGTGCCCAGGTGCCACATGCTGGCGGTGGCATGCAGCACCGGGCGCGGCTGCGCATCGATGTGGCTGCAGTACGGTGCCAGGCCCTCGACGATGGCTTCGACCACGTGGCGGTGCTCGTCGTGGTCCTTGGCCGAGGCCAGCAGCGCCTGCGCCGCACGCTCGTCCTCGGCGGCATCGGCGCTGCGCCGCGCGGAACCGGCCAGCGGATGCGACAACAGCTCGGCGCCGCGCTTGCGCAGCAGCAGTTCCGGCGTCGCCCCCACCAGCCAGGCCGGTGCCTGGCCCAGCTCCACCGGCAACGGCACCGCGTAGGTCGCCACCGACGGATCCGCGCCCAGGCGTGCCAGCAGCACGTCCGGAGACAGCGCCTGGCGGGTGCGTGCCAGCAGGCTGCGCGCCAGCACCACCTTCTGCAGGCTCAGTTCGGGCGCGCGCAGTACCTGCACCGCCGCGGCAACCGCTGACGCATAGTCCTGCGGCGCAGGCTCGGCGCGCAGGGCACCGTCCAGCGGCGGTGCGGCCTGCGGCTGCAGTGCCAGCGCCGGCAGCAGGCGCTCGGGCTGGAACAGCGCATCGTCCGCACGCGGTTCGAACGGCACTGCGCCAACCAGCAGGCCCGGGCCGCCACGCTGCCGGGCAAAGAACGCCGAGACGCGTTCTGCCAATGTCGCCAGTGCACCGGCCGGCAGCGTGGCGCGGCAGCCGCGTGCATGCACGTGCTGGCCGGCATGCTGCAGCAGGAACAGCGACGCGTCGTCGGTGCTGTCCAGTGGCGCTGGCGCAGCCTCCGGCCACGCGCCCTGCATCAGGGAATCGTTCATGGGGTCTCCTTCATCCGATGCGCTGCAGCCAGCGCGCACAGCAACAGCAGCAGCGCACCGACCAGCAGGTAAGGCAGGCTTGGCCCGCCGCGATACAACAGCGTGCCGAGCATCGGCCCGGCCACCATGCCCAGCCCCTGCGCGGCAGCGACGGTGCCGGCGGCGGCGCCCTGCTCGTGCGCCTCCACCGCATCGGCGGCCAGCGCCTGGAACGAGGGGAATACGAAGCCCATGCCAAACGCGGCCAACGCATACGCCGCCGGCAACTGCCAGCCCTGCTGCACGCCCGCCACCGAAGCAAAGCCAATGCCGGAAATCAGGGCGCCAAGGACGATCCAACGGCGTGGATGCACCTCCAGCTTCATCACCAGCGCCTGCGCCAGGATCAGGCCGACACCAACGGCGGTAAGTGCGATGCCGGCCATGCGTGCACCGGCCGCCGCATCCAGGCCCAGGCGATCAATCGCGAAGAAGCCGACCGTGACCTGCGCGATGGTCACCGAGACCATCGCGATGAACGCTGCCAGCTGCGGCAGGCGCAGGCGCGCGTCGAGACGGCTCATCGGCGCGCGGCGCTGCGCGGAAACACCCACCACCGGCGGCGTGGCCGGCAGCCGCCAGGCCAGCAACGCCAGTGCCAGCAACGGCAGCAGCGCGGCCACGTACAGCGCCAACGACAGGTTCGTATAGGCCAGCCAGCCCGCGGCGGCCGGGCCGAGCACCATGCCCAGCGCGTTGGCGCTACCCAGGCGGGCGAGGAACTTCGCACGTTGGCCGGTCGGTGCCTTGTCGGCGATGAGCGCGGCTGCGGTAGGAGGCACCGCCGCGTAGAACAGGCCGATCAGGCCACGCGCGCCGACCAGCACCAGCACCGACACCAGTACCGGCGGCACCGCCTGCAGGGCGACGTCGATGAACACCGCCAGTGCGATGTAGACCGCCGTATAGGCACTCATCGCCAGGATCAGCACGCGCTTGCGCCCAATGCGGTCGCTGAGCTGGCCCCAGGGGCGCGCGGCCAGCATCCACAACACGCCTGCGGCGGTGACCGACAGGCCGGCATGCCACTCGGACAGGCCGAGCATGCGGACCACCGGGCCGATCACGGCGACGAAGGACATCATCGCCATGGTGCCGATCAGGGCAGCCAACACCAGCGCCGGCAAGCCGGGAACGACGGGACGTGCGTGCATGGAACACCAGCCGTAACAGGAAAGGATGGGCGGGCGCACCTGCGCGCCCCACCCGGCACCGGCCCTGCTCAGGACCAGGCACCACCCTTAAATGATAACGGCTCGTATTTGCATTTGATACCCATTCTCTTGAATGGGCATGCAACAGCGGGTTCAGCGCATTGCACGCAGGCCGAGCAGGCCACGGCGCTTGAACCACCACTCCAGCGGCAGCGTCACCAGCGGCGGGATGGCTGCCAGGAGGGCCAGGGCACTGGCCCACCACGGCCAGCGCAGGCGCACCGCCGCAAACAGGGTGACTGTCACATAGACCAGGAAGGCCAAGCCGTGCAGGGGCCCGAACACCTTCACCAGCGCCACGTTGGCCATCGGGCCGTACTTCATCCACATGCCGATGAGCAGGCCGGCCCAGGTCACGGCCTCGATGAAAGCGACCGCGGCGAACAGACGTCCGGTCGGGTGCATGGGGGAACGTTGGGTCACGTGGGGCTCCGGCATCGGGGTATCAAATACGAATGATACGCAGATGCGAACCCCATGTAGCGTCGAGCCGTGCTCGACCGCTGGAGCGTGCCCACCGAGGTGGACAGCTACCGGAGCGTGTGTGGCAGAACGTGCTCCCCGATCTCACGCAGCACCGCGTCCATCGGCCGCCCGTTGTCGACCAGGTTGAACATCACGTGCGCCACGCCCTGCGCATGCACGCGCAGCAGGTAGTCACGCAGGCCATCGCGGCCGACCTTCAGGCCCAGCGGCAGCGGCTCGGCTGGCGCCTGCGGATCGGCCTGCAGATCCAGCAGCATCGACTGCACGAACGGCTTGGCTGGCCCACCACGCTGCACCAGCGCCTGCTGCCACAGGCCGATGCGCCCTTCCTGTGCGGCCTCCTCGCGATGATAGGTGGCCCAGCCTTCGGCCTCGCGCGCGATCCACTGCAGGCTCTGCCGCGCGGTACCCACCACCAGCATCGGGATGCGGATTGCCGGCGCCGGCAGCACGTCAAAGCCACCCGTCGCCTGCAGTACGGCGGTCCGCTCATCGGCCTCCGGTGACAGCGCCGCGCGCAACAAGGTCCAACGCGCACGGAAGGTCGCCGCCCTGCCCTCCAGATCCTCGCCGAATGCGGCGAACTCTTCCGGTCGGTCACCCGAACCCAGGCCCAGCACGAAGCGCCCGCCGCTGATCCGGTCCAGGCTCAAGGCCGACTTCGCCACCTGCAGCGGCTGCCGCAATGGCAGCACGATGGCCGCGCTGCCGACCACGATGCGCTCGGTCGCAGCGGCCAGCATGCCCAGCCACAGGAACGGGTCATCCAGCGCGCTTGCTGTCGCGTCCGGACCCTGCGGCACCATCAACGGGACATCACGCGTCCACAACGCGGCAAAGCCCAGATCATCGGCCAGTCGCGCAATGCGCCGCGCCTCATGCGGATCGGCCAGTCCATGTGCGGCGACAGGCGTCATCAGGCCCAGGCTCAGGCCCTGTTGCGGAAACAAGGCAGCGTAAGCAGGATTGAACTCACTCATGCCGCCAGCTTAGCGTGCAGGCCTGCGGCAACGATGACGCGCCGCCCACTACCGGAAGAACACTGCATGCCGACGATCCGCCCTGCCCACGTCGATGACCTGCCCGCGATCAGTGCGGTGTGCCTGGCTGCGTTCACTGCGGCGGTCGCGCCTTCGCTCAGCGCGGCCGGCATCGCCACCTTCGGCAGTGTCGCCGCTGCCGAAGCGTTCGGCGCGCGCCTGCACGGTGACAACCACATCCTGGTGGCCGAGCAGGACGGTCGCGTCGTCGGCGTGATCGAACTGAAGGAAGGCCGGCATCTTGCGATGCTGTTCGTCGATCCCGCCTGCCAGGGCCAGGGCATCGGCCATGCTTTGTTCGAGGCGGTGCTTCCACAGGTGCGCGAGCCGGTCCTTACCGTGCGCGCCTCGCTCAATGCGGTACCGACCTACCTGCGCTATGGCTTTGCGCTGGACGGTGACGTCGGCGAGTTCAATGGGTTGGTGCATCAGCAGATGGTGCGGGCAGCGGCCTGAAGGCATCCGCCCGGCGTTGCCCGGCAATGCCCGGTGGGCGTCATGCCCTGCAGCACGCCCGTCATGAGCAAACTGAATCAGCGGGCTCCCCGGCGGTTCCTACAATGGCCTGTCACCCTGCCCTTCGAGATGCTGCCGATGCGCGTCGCGCTTTCCGTGTTGCTGCTGGCTTCGGCGCTGAGCGCCTGCACCCCGGCCCCGGTTTCCACCGCCAACTCCGCCGAGGCACCCGCGCCGGCGTCCGCCATCGCCTGGCGCCAGGGCGATGTGGACGATGCCTTCGCCGAAGCCGCCGACAGCGGCAAGCCGGTGCTGCTGTACTGGGGCGCGGTCTGGTGCCCGCCGTGCAACCAGCTCAAGGCGGGCCTGTTCAAGGACCCGGCCTTCATCGCGCTGACCAGCAAATTCGTGCCCGTCTATCTGGATGGCGACGAGGAAGGAGCGCAGGCCTGGGGTGAGCGCTTCGGCGTACGCGGCTATCCGACCCTGATCGTGCTGGACCCACAGCGCAACGAAATCACCCGCGTGGCCGGCGGCAACGACGCCGCCGAACTGACCCGTGCACTGACCGTTGCCGCAGGCCGCCGCAGTGCCGTCGCCGCCACCTTGGCCACCGCGCTGGCGACGCCGGACCGCCTGGCCGCCGAAGACTGGCAGGTGCTGGGCGACTACGGCTGGGAAGTCGACGCCAACCGCCTGGCCGGCGAGCGCAAGAGCCAGGATGTGCTGCGCCAGCTGTCCAAGGCGGCACCGGATGCCGCCCTGCAACGCCGCTTCGCCCTGCTCGCCCTGGCAACGGCTGAAAAGCCTGATGCCTCGCCTACCGAGGTACGTGAGCTGCTGCAGGCAGTACTGGCGCAACCGGCGGAAGTCCGTCGCAACCGCGAACTGCTGGGCTACGCGGGCGCCTCGCTGGTCAAGCAGGCCAGCGCCGGCCCAGCCACCAGCAACACGCTTGGGCAGCAGCTGCTGGTCGCACTGGAGCGCGCAGATGCCGAGCGCGGTGACCGCGCCGACGACGCGTTGTCGCGTGCGCTGACCGAAGTATCGCTGGCCCGCCAGCAGCAGCCGAAGGGCGCACTGCCCGTGGCCCTGGTTGATCGGGTCAAGCAGCGCGTGGCCGCTGCCGATGCCGCCGCCACCGATGCGCATGCACGCCAGGCCACGATCAGCAGCGCGGTTTATGCCCTGCGCGAGGTCGGCGACGACGCGGGCGCCGAAGCGCTGTTGCTGGCCGAGCTGAAGCGCAGCGAACAGCCGTACTACTACATGCCCGAGCTGGCCGAGCTGGCCGAACAGCGCGGCGACACCGCCGGGGCACTGGAGTGGCTGAAGCGTGCCTACGATGGCGCGCAGGGCCCGGCCACCCGCGTGCAGTGGGGCGTGCTGTACGTGGAGGGCCTGCTGAAGCTGGCGCCGGACGACGCACCACGCATCGAGCAGGCCACCGCCTCGCTGATCGCCGAACTGGAAGCGCAGCCGTCGGGCTACCACCAGCGCACCCGCCAGCGCTTCGAGCGCCTGGCCGGGCAGTTGAAGGCGTGGAGCGGCAAGCACCAGGGCGCCGAAACACTGGCGCGACTGCAGCAGCGGATGCAGCAGGCCTGCGGCGATCAGGTGGATGGCGCGTGCAAGGACTGGTTGAGTTGATGAAAACGCTGGCGACGGGCACGTCACCGCGCCGGTGAGGATTCGAAAAGCGGGTTCTGGTAGTGCCGGCCGCTGGCCGGCAACCCGACCTTAGCTGATTGCCGGCCAGCGCCCGGCACTACCATGCCGCTCCTGCTCCCTTTCACGCATTTCCTCCCCCCGCCCCTTGACCTCAACCAATGTTGAGGTGCGATAACAGTCTCCCCACGGCCAGCCCTCTGGCCTTCCCCACGGAGATTGCTTCGATGTCGTACTCGCTTCCCCCGCTCCCCTACGCCTACGACGCCCTTGAGCCGCATTTCGATGCGCGCACGATGGAAATCCACCACAGCAAGCACCACCAGACCTACGTCAACAATCTCAACGCCGCCATCGAGCAGGCTGGCATCGCCGAGCAGCCGGTCGAGGCGCTGATCGCCAACCTCGATGCCGTGCCCGAGGCCCAGCGTGGCGCGGTCCGCAACAACGGCGGTGGCCACGCCAACCACAGCCTGTTCTGGACCGTGCTCAGCCCCCACGGTGGTGCACCCGATGGTGAGCTGGCCGCCGCCATCGACCGCGATCTTGGCGGCTTCGATGCCTTCAAGGACGCCTTCAGCAAGGCGGCTCAGACCCGCTTCGGCAGCGGCTGGGCCTGGCTGACCAGCGATCGCGATGGCCGCCTGCAGGTGGAAAGCAGCGCCAACCAGGACAGCCCGTTGATGGGCGCAGCCGTGGGCCTGTCGGGCAACACCCCGATCCTCGCACTGGATGTCTGGGAACACGCCTACTACCTGCACTACCAGAACCGTCGCCCGGACTACATCGGTGCGTTCTTCAACATCATCAACTGGGCCGAGGTTGGCCGGCGCTACCGCCAGGCCAGGGCCTCATGAGCGGCGAGACACTGCCGTACGCCGGGCCGTGGGCGGGGGTCTTCCCCGCCCCGGCCCCGGTGCCGTCGGTCGAGATGCCGCCGCGCGCACTGCGGCGGCTGCTCGGCCACTTTCCTACCGGCGTGGCCATCGTCTGCGCGCGCGATGCGCAGGGCAAGCCCATCGGCCTGACCATCAATTCGTTCGTGCCGGTGTCATTGCAGCCGCCCCTGGTGCTGTGGAACCTGGCATTGCACGCGCAGAGCCTGTCCACCTTCCAGCGCGCCACCCGCTTTGCGATCAGCGTGCTGGCGGCCGACCAGGAAGCGCTGGCCCGGCGCTTTGCCGATCCGCAGGTGCGCAACCGCTTCGATGGCCTGGCATTGCTGGATGACGACGAGGACGCCCCACCGCGCATCGCCGGTGCGGTCGCCCATCTCACCTGTACCCGCCACGCACAGTGGCCGGTGGGCGATCACCTGCTACTGGCCGGCCGCATCATCGAGGTGCACGAGAACGGCGGCGCGCCGCTGCTGTTTCATCGCGGCCGCTTCCAGCCCGGCCCGGCCGAGCTGCTGGTGGAGGTGCGCTGATGAACATCGAGGCTCTGGAATGCATGCTCGCCGCCGGCAAGGACGGCGCGCTGCTGCGCTTCGGCCTGGGCAAGGGCTGGCTGGACGCCGGCAACCCGGTGCGCGCGGCCACCCATCTGGGCCGTTGCGTGGTGCTTGATCCGCAGTACTCGGCGGCGTGGAAGCTGCTGGGCAAGGCCTGGCTGGCCAGTGGCCAGCCGCAGGCGGCGCGCGAAGCATGGCAACGCGGCCTGAGCGTGGCCGGCAGCAAGGGCGACCAGCAGGCACGCAAGGAAATGCAGGTGTTCCTGCGACGCCTGGACCGCGAGCAGGCGGACCTGGCGAAAGCGGGCTGAGTCGATCAGCCCGCGTTGGCCGATGCCGGTGCGGACATGATGTCCGACATCGGCAGGCGGCGCGGCTTGCTCGGGAACGCGTGGCGCAGGATGCGCCAGACCACCTGGCCGAACTGGCGCGGCAGCGAGCCGTTGTTGTAGTGCTGGCCGTAGCGGCGGCAGATGTCTTTCACTTCCTTGGCGATGGCCGCATAGCGGTTGGCCGGCAGGTCCGGGTAGAAATGGTGCTCGATCTGGTGGCTGAGGTTGCCCGACAGCACGTTGATCAGGAAGCCGCCACTGATGTTGGACGATCCACGCAGCTGGCGCAGGTACCAGTGGCCGCGCGATTCATTGCGCAGGCATTCCTTCGGGAAGGTTTCCGATTCGGCGGTGAAGTGGCCGCAGAAGATGATCACGTAGGTCCAGATGTTGCGCAGGCCGTTGGCCACCATGTTGCCCAGCATCACGGTGAGGAAGAACGGGCCGGCCAGCAGCGGGAAGAACACGTAGTCCTTCAGCACCTGGCGGGCCATTTTCCGCGCCACCGGGCGGGTCTGCATCCACATCGCACGGCCGCTGATGCGGCCCTTCAGCCAACGGCCCAGGCGCAGGTCCTGCGCGGCCACGCCCCACTGGAACAGCAACGCGAAGATCGGCGCAATGATCGGCTGCAGCAGGTAGAACGGCTTCCAGCGCTGTTCCGGGAAGATGCGCAGCAGGCCGTAGCCGATGTCATCGTCCATGCCACGCACGTTGGTGTAGGTGTGGTGGCGGAAATTGTGGGTCTTGCGCCAGTTGTCGGCGGTGGCAACGATGTCCCACTCGTAGGTGTTGCCATTGAGCTTGGGGTCGCCGGTCCAGTCGAACTGGCCATGCATGACGTTGTGGCCCAGCTCCATGTTCTCCAGGATCTTCGACAGCGCCAGCAGCAGCGTGCCGGTGATCGCAGCCGGCCACAGCAGCGGCATCCAGAACAGCGGCGAGAATGCCGCCAGGAACAGCAGGCCACGGCCGCCCACGCCGAACCAGCGCACGGCGGCAGCCACCCGGCGGATGTAGCGGGTATCGGAGGCGCCGAGGCTGCCGATCACACGGTCGCGGATCGCGTCGAGCTCCTCACCGAAGGCATGCATCTCGGCAGTACTCAGGGCACGGTCGGTAGCGCGGGTCATGGCAGGCGTCCTCAGAGATCCAAAGTCAGGTCGGTGGTCGGTGCGCTCACGCAGATCCGCACCGGCTGTGCCGATTCGGACTGCAGGTCGCCGGTGCGCAGATGGCGGGTGGCGCCACTGACGCGATCACAGGTGCAGGTGTTGCAGATGCCCATGCGGCAACCATGCTTGGGCTTGATGCCATGGGCTTCCAGGCTTTCCAGCAGCGAGCGGCCACGCGGCACGCTCAGCTGGCGACCACTGCGCGCAAGCGTCAGCGACACCTCGCCTTCGCTGCTGGCATCGCGCAGCGGCGCCGGCGGGGTGAAGGCTTCGGCCTGGAAGCCAGCCACTTGGTGCGCCAGGCGCTCACGCGCGGCAGCAACGAAGCCGTCCGGGCCGCAGGCCAGCACATGGCGCTGCGCCAGCGGCGTGTCATCGCCGGCCACCTGCAGATCATGGGTATCGATTCGCGCTGCCGGCACCTCACCCTCGCGGGTGGTCAGCAGGTGTACGCGCAGGTTCGGATGCGCTGCAGCCAGCGCCTGCAGTTCATCACGGAACTGCAGATGGGCGGCGGTGCGCTCCCAGTAGAACAGGTCCACCGGCGCTGCCAGCGGGCGCTGGCAGGCGTCGCGCAACAGGCTGCGCATCGGCGTGATGCCGCTGCCGGCAGCCAGCAGCAGCACCGGCGCCGCGGCCGGCATATGGAACTCGCCGAAGGCGGCATCGAGGCGGAACAGTTCGCCCGGCTGCGCGTGGTTGACCAGATGCTGGCTGACCCGGCCGCCGTCGATCGCCTTGACGGTGATCGCCAGCTCGCGCCGCCCCAGTGCGGTGGGGCTGTAGCTGCGCTGCCACAGGCGTCCTTCAATCTCGACGCCGAGGGTGATGTGCTGGCCAGCGCGCATGCCGGCCCAGTGCCGGTTGGTGCGCAGGACCAGGGTCGCCACGCCCTCGCCCGCCGGCTCACGCCGGACCAGGCGGGCCACCGGCTCGCGCAGGGTCCACAGGGGATTGAGCTGGCCCGCCCAGAAATCGAACAGCGACGGCGAGACCCAGCGATACGGAGAGAACAGGGACGGACGGACGACAGCGCTCATGAGCGAACTATACGGGCGCACATACACCTGTGTATACATGTGTATATTGAACCGGATTGGGTATGATTCAGCCTCGCCCCACCGGAACCCCCATGGCCGCCGCCACCGCCTTGTCGACGCCCGAAGATGCCAACAGCCCGGCCCGCCGTACGGTGAGCCGCGAGGATCTGCTGGCCGCCGCCCTGAAACTGATCGGGCCGCACCGCAGCCTGTCCACGCTCAGCCTGCGCGAAGTGGCACGTGAGGCAGGCATCGCGCCGAACAGCTTCTACCGGCAGTTCCGCGACATGGATGAACTGGCCGTGGCGCTGATCGATGCCGCCGGCCGCTCGCTGCGCACCATCATCGGCGAGGCCCGCCAGCGCGCCACCTCCACCGCCACCAGCGTGGTGCGGGTCTCGGTGGAGACCTTCATGGAGCAGCTGCGCGCCGACGACAAGCTGCTGCACGTGCTGCTGCGCGAAGGCGCGGTCGGCTCGGACGACTTCAAGCACGCGGTCGAACGCGAGCTGCACTACTTCGAAGAAGAGTTGCAGCACGACCTGGTGCGACTGGCCGCACTGGATGGCGCCGTACTGCATGCCCCGGAACTGGTGGCCAAGGCCATCACCCGGCTGGTGTTCGCGATGGGCGCGACCGCCATGGACCTGCCGCCGGAGAAGGATCCGGAACTGGTCGAGCAGATCTCCACGATGATCCGCATGATCATCGTCGGCGCCCGCACCCCCGCCGCGTTCCGCCGCGGCTGACGATCCGACCCCGCCTCCCCGCCTGTACGGCAACTCCATCCTGCGGACATGACCACCGGCAGGGTTGCGGTCGTTTTATGTAATGTTATAACACAACCATAATCTGACTCGACCAGCGCCCAGTCGTAATTGCTTAGGCTTCCTTATATAGCACTTGCTATCTTCATGAGCCGCTGCTTTCATATGCGTCAGCCAGGTCGCCCTCGCCGCCTTTCTTCCCCCAAGGACGACGCCCTCATGTGCTCCATGCCCCACCGCTTCCGTCGGTTGCCGCTGGCCGCCGCCATTGCCCTGACTCTGCCGCTGCCTGCACTGGCCGACACTCCGAAACCGACCGAACTGGACCGTGTGCAGGTCAAGGTCAGCACTGCCACGCGCAGCGAACGCCTGCTGTCGGACGTGCCGATCCGCACCGAAGTGCTGCGCAAGGAAGACATCGCGCTGCGCGCGGCCACCGACTTCTCGCGCGCCGCCGAGCTGATCAACGGCCTGCGCGTGGAAAGCAACTGCCAGAACTGCAACACCAGCGAAGTACAGCTGCTGGGCCTGCCCGGCGCCTACAACCAGCTCCTGTTCGATGGCATTCCGCTGCTGTCCACGCTGGGCAGCGTGTACGGTCTGGAACAGATCCCGGCCGGGTTCGTCGACCGCATCGAAGTGGTCAAGGGCGGCGGCTCGGCGCTGTACGGCCCGGGCGCGGTTGCCGGTGTGATCAACCTGATTCCGCCGCTGCCGGCGCGCAGCGGTGGCCATGTACAGGCCGGCGTGGATGTGCTGAAGGGTACGCCGCAGAAGAACGCCGACGTGCGGCTGGACCTGGTTGCCAAGGACGCAGACGCCGGTCTGTCGGTGATTGCCCAGCGCAACTGGAACAGTGGCATCGACTACAACGGCGACGGCTACACCGAAATCACCCGCAAGAACCTCAAGGTCGGCGGACTGCAGGCCTGGTACGCGCCCACGCCGGGCACGCGGCTGCGCCTGGACCTACAGATGACCGATGAAACCCGCCGCGGCGGCAACCGCCTGGACCAGCCCGAATACCTGGCCAACATCGCCGAATCGCTGGATACGAAATACCGGCGCGGCAGCGTGTCGTGGGACCAGGAGATCACTGCCGACGTCGATTTCCGCCTGGCCTATGCCTTCGCCGACATCGACCGCGACAGTTTCTATGGCGGCCTAGGCGACGTGGTCACCGATCCCTCGGCGCCCGGCTATGACCCGTTGCAGCTGGACCCCGACGTGGCCGGCAGTGCGGCCTCGCGTTCGTGGCGCCAGTACGGCCGCACCCACAACCCGCTGCACTACATCGACAGCCAGTTGAACTGGCGGTTCGGTGCGCACGCGCTGGCCTTCGGCGTGCAGTACAAGCACGAGGCGCTGCGCGACGACAATCGCACCGGTGACGGCCAGCGCCTTGCGGTGCTCGAGGACGCCACCTTCCACAACCTGGGCGCCTTCATCCAGGACGAATGGAGCCTGCGTGACAACGTCGACCTGGTGCTGGGCGCCCGCGTGGACAAGAGCTCGGAGCTGGACAACGCGGTGTTCTCGCCGCGCATCGCGCTGGCCTGGCAGGCTAACCCGAACCTGAAATGGCGCGCCGGCATCGCTACCGGCTTCCGTGCTCCGGAGATCTTCGTCGAGGACGTGCACGTCGATACGCTCGGCGGCGAACAGGTACGCGTGCGCAATACCGATGGCCTGAAGGAAGAGCGCGCATTGACCACCCTGTTCGGCTTCGACTGGCGTTCGGACCCGGCCAATCCGGTGTGGAGCTGGGATGCTACGGCCTCCTATGCACGCATTCGCGATACCTTCGCGCTGGGCGAGATCCAGCGCGGCGATGACGGCCAGCTGAGCCAGCTGCGCTACAACGCTTCCGGCTCGAATGTGATGGGCGCGGAAACCAACCTGGGCTGGCAACCCTCACCGCAATGGCGCCTGACCGCCGGTGCCTCGTGGTATCGCTCGCGCTTCCGCGAACCGCAGCGCATCTTCGACGACACCGGCGACGGTGGCGACACCGTGATCGAAAGCCGCGACTACCTGAAGACCCCGCGCTGGACCGGCCTGGCCCAGCTCAGCTGGATGCCGGCCGAACCGTGGGAGACCTTCGTCGCGCTGCGCCATACCGGGCCGATGTCGGTGCTGAACAACCGGCTGGGCGAGCTGCACCGCACGCGGTCATTCCTGGTCACCGACCTCGGGGCGCGCTGGCACCGGCATCTGGGGGCGCAGGCGCAGCAGGAAGTGTCGGTAGCCGCAGGCGTCAAGAACGTGTTCGATCAGCGCCAGAAGGATCTGGAAGTGGGCGCGCTGCGCGACAGCGACTATGTCTACGGGCCGCGTTTCGCGCGCTCGTGGTACGTCAACCTGCGCTATGCGTTCTGAGCTGCTGCGAACGTTGTCGCTGGTCAGCGCCCTGCTGCTGGGCGCACCCGCAATGGCCACGGACCTGCATGCGCAGGTTTCGGCCTCGCTGATGCGGCCGGAACAGCGCTCGCTGCGGCCGATGCAGTGGACACCGCCGCCGCGGCTGGTGGCGCTGTACTTCGGCGCCGACTGGTGCGCACCGTGCCATGCCTTTGTACCCACCTTGCGCAGCGTACGCGACGCGTTGCGCGAGGCCGGCGCCGATACCGAAGTGGTGTACGTCAGCCTGGATGAGAGCGAGGCTGCATTGCGCCGCTACATGTACACGCAGGACATGCCGTGGCCGGTACTGGACCCGCGCCGCGCCGCGCGAATGCCGGCACTGCAGGCATTGGCCGGGCTGGCACCGCCGAATCTGGTACTGATCAATGCCGACGGCCAGGTGCTGGCCAATGGCTGGCAAGGCCGGCGCTATGAAGGCCTGCAGCCGGTGTTGAAGGAATGGACGAAACGGGCGTGCGCGCAGGAACAGGCACGCTGCCCGCCTGGATTGTAGGGTCGCGCGAAATGCCGCCGAGCATGGCCGGCGCTACCGTTACGGCGCCCCGCCCTCGGCCTTGCGCACGAACGCTTCAAACAACGCCAGCGTCTGCTCGCTCACATGGTGCTCGATGCCCTCGGCATCGCGCCGCGCGGTATCCGCGTCCACGCCCAGCGCCAGCAGGAAACGCTCCACGGTCTGATGACGCTGGCGGCTGGCATGGGCCAGCGCCTCGCCTTCCGGGGTCAGGAACACGCCGCGGTACGGCCGCTGCACCACCCAGCCATCGCGGGCCAGGCGCCGCAGCATCTTCGCCACGGTGGGCTGGGCCACGCCCAGGCGGGTGGCGATGTCGACCTGGCGGGCCTCGCCGCCGTCGGCCAGCAGGTCCGAGATCAGCTCGACATAGTCCTCCACCAGCTCCATCCGGTGCGCCTCGCGCACTTGCCGGAAGCTCTCGACCTGGCGCTCGGCCTCGATCAAGGGGGTGCTTTTCAGCGATGTCGAATCGTCGGTCTTGCCCACGCCTGCGCCTGTCCTTCCGGGGTGATCCGGTGTTGAACCTGAATTCTGGACCAGTAACGCGATAAAGACGATTGTTTCACATTGCTAATGACTATAGCAGGAGCTATATTCGGACCCATGAACACCCTGGCACCCCGCGACCCTTCGGCCTCCACTGCGGCCAGCCTGGGCGCGCTCAACGCCTCGGTGGCGGTGCCCGACAAGGGTCACTGGTGGTTCCGCCTGCTGGCCTTCCTCGGCCCGGGCTACATGATCTCGGTCGGCTACATGGACCCGGGCAACTGGGCCACCGACCTCGCCGGCGGTTCGCGCTTCGGCTACCTGCTGCTGTCGGTCATCCTCATCTCCAACCTGATGGCGGTGATCCTGCAGGCGCTTTCGGCGCGGCTGGGCATCGCCACCGGCGTGGACCTGGCGCAGGCCTGCCGCGCGCGCTACCCGAAACCGGTGAACCTGGCGCTGTGGGCGCTGTGCGAGGCGGCGATCATCGCCTGCGACCTGGCCGAGGTGATCGGCACCGCGATCGCACTGAAACTGCTGTTCGATCTGCCGCTGCTGTGGGGCGCGGTGATCACCGCCCTCGACACGCTGCTGGTACTGCTGCTGATGAACCGCGGCTTCCGGGCGCTGGAAGCCTTCGTGATCGCGCTGCTGATGGTGATCTTCGGCTGCTTCATGGTGCAGATCGCGCTGGCCGCACCGCCGGTGATGGACGTGCTGGGCGGATTCATTCCGCGCGCGCAGGTAGTGACCGATCCGCACGCGCTGTATATCGCGATCGGCATCATTGGTGCCACGGTGATGCCACACAACCTGTACCTGCATTCGTCCATCGTGCAGACCCGCGCCTACCCGCGCACCGATGAGGGCCGTCGCAGCGCGCTGCGCTGGGCGGTGACCGACAGCACCCTCGCGCTGACCCTGGCACTGTTCATCAACGCCAGCATCCTGATCCTGGCGGCGGCGGTGTTCCATGCCAATGGCCGTTTCGACGTGGAAGACATCGAGCAGGCCCACCAGCTGCTGGCGCCGATGCTGGGCGTGGGGGCGGCGGCGACGTTGTTCGCGGTGGCCCTGCTGGCGTCGGGCCTGAACTCGACAGTGACCGCCACTCTGGCCGGCCAGATCGTGATGGAAGGTTTCCTGCACCTGCGCCTGCCGCCGTGGCTGCGGCGGCTGATCACGCGCGCACTGGCAATCATTCCGGTGGTGGTGGTGATCCTGCTGTTCGGCGACCAGGGCGCGGTAAAGCTGCTGGTGCTGAGCCAGGTGGTGCTGTCGATGCAGCTGCCGTTCGCGATCATCCCGCTGGTGCGGATCGTGACCGACAAGGTGACGATGGGGGCGCTGGTGGCACCGCGCTGGCTAGGCGCGATCGCCTGGGTGATCGCGCTTGTGATCGTGGTGTTGAACGTGAAGCTGCTGGTGGATACCTTCAACGGCGCATAGCGTGAAATGCCAGGGCGCCGTTGAAGAGTCGAGCCATGCTCGACTCATCGCACCCGGCACGAACAGCAGCCGAGCATGGCTCGGCTCTACAGATGCAGCGCGATCGCGGCCTCGATCTGCTGCGGCGACTGGAACCCGGCCAGGCGCGTGCGTTCGTTACCATCACGGAACAGGGACAGCGTCGGCGTCTGCCGCAGTCCCAGTTCCCTGAAGAACGCCTCACCCAGCACTTCCAGCTGCACGCGCAGCAGGGTCGTGCCCTGCCCCGCCGCGCTGTTGGCCACCCGGTGCAACGACATCTCCAGCATCCGGCACCCCGGGCACTGGTCCTTGTGGAAATCCACCAGCACCCGCGGGTGCTCGGCCAGCAGCTGCCGGAACTGCTCAGGCGTGGTGGCGTCGATGATCTGCATCGGTGTTGCTCCAATAGTGGGCCAGGACCGCGTCGGTCCAGGCCTCGATGGCCCCCGCATGGCGTTGACCATGCGGCATCTGTTCGATTTCCAGCGGCGGATAGTCGCTGCGGAAGTAGCGGATCAGGCGGTGCACGGCGCCGCAGTAGTACTCCTGCCCCCACTGCGTTTCGCCGGTGCCGAACACCGCCAGCTGCCGCGGCCGCTCGCCGCGCTCGGCGATGCCGGCCACCCATGCCTTCATCTCCGACGGCGTGCGGCCGGCGTTGTCGGTCCAGCAACCCAGCAGCACCAGGTCAGCCTCGTCGGCCGCCAGCGGCGGCGCCTGGCGCAGGTCGTCAGCCTCCTGCCAGTGAACCGAATGACCTGCGGCGCGGCAACGCTCGGCGATCTGCCGGCCGAGCTCGCGGGTGTTGCCGCTCAACGAGGCGACCACCACCAGGATGCTCAGCGCGGCGCCGGACTCACAGGTCGTCGAAGCCGTTGTCGACGTTGGTCTTCTTGTAACTTGCATTGCGCATCTCGAAGAAGTCGGTCTTGGTTTCGGTGAAGTTGTCGGCGTAGGCCTTGATCCACGGCATCACGTTGTCGGTGGTGTCGCTGTACAGGCGTTCGATGCCGAGCATGCCGGCCATCTTGTTGGCGCGGTACTTCACGTAGCGCACCATCTCGTCCACGTCGATGCCGTCGATGCCATCCAGCACCTCCGACGACCACTGCGTCTCCAGCTCGATGGCATGCTCGAACGATTGGTGTACGTAGGCGGTCAGCTCGTTGGTCTGCAGCTCGGGGTTCTCGCCGATGATGGCGCGGATCAGCTCGCTGATGAACTTGGTATGCGCCAGCTCGTCGCGGTTGATGAAGCTGATGATCTTGCCGGTGCCGTTCATGCGGTTCTGCCGCACCATGTTGTAGAAGTACGCGAACCCGGAATAGAAATTAATGCCCTCCAGGATCGAGGACTGGATCAACGACTTGAGCAGGGTCTCGGCGGTCTTCTCGCGCATGAAATCGTCATACGCCCCCATGATCGGCGCATTGCGCCTGATGATGGTCGGGTGGGTGCGGGCGATCTCGAAGATGCGGTTCTGGTTCGGCAGGTCGGTGATCGAGGCCAGCACGTAGCTGTAGCTCTCGTTGTGGATCACCTCCTGCTGCCCGATGATCGCCGCATTGGCGTGCGCGGCCGGGTCGGTGATGTACTCGGCCACGTTGTAGATGAAGCGGGTCTGCGGTGAGTCGAGCGTGGCGAGCAGGCCGATGATCGAGTCGTAGGCGTTCTTCTCGCGCGCGTCGAGCTCGCCGTACTGGCGGGCGTCCAGCTTCATGTCGACCTCGTCGGGAATCCAGAAGTTGGTCGACAGCTCCTTATAGGCCCGATAGAACGACGGGTACGGGATGTCGTTCCAGTTGAGGATGCCGCTGGTGCGGCCGTTGATGATGCCGGTGCTGCGGTTGGGATGGCGCGGCTCGAGGATCTTGATGCGGTCGAGGGGAGTTGCCATGGTTTTCTGCCTTCGTTCTCTTTCTATCGTGTTGCCGGCCAGCGGCCGGCACTACCGAAGATCGCGGGGTTGCCGGCCAGCGGCCGGCACTACCGTGGGTCGCCGGTGATCAGCTGGAGCACCACTCGCATTCGCTGATGTCGATGTCGTTGGAGCGCACGTAGTAGGTGGTCTTCAGGCCTTCGCGCCAGGCGCTCAGGTGCAGCTCCAGCAGGGTGCTCGCGCGGATGGTGCTGGGCACGTACAGGTTGAAGCTGATCGACTGGTCGACATGGCGCTGGCGGCGCGCGTTCTGGCGCACGCTGGCGAACTGGTCGACCTTGTAGGCACCCTTCTCGTAGTACGGCCAGGTTTCCAGCGACAGGCCCGGCGCCGCCACCGGCCGCCGGAAGTCCTTCTTTTCCTCGTAGTAGAACGCGCTGTAGATCGGGTCGATCGAGGCCGTGGAGCCTGCAATCTGCGCGGTGCTCATGTTCGGCGCCACCGCCAGCAGCCAGCCGTTGCGCAGGCCGTGCGTGGCCACCTCGTGGGCCAGGCTGTCCCACGCGGCGCCACTGTAGTCGCGGTCACGGAAGTAACGCCCGTTGTGCCAGTCACTACCCGCGAACATCGGGTAGCTGCCCTTCTCCTTCGCCAGCTGCGCGCTGGCCTGGATGGTCAGGAAATTGATGCGTTCGTAGAGCCGGTCGGCCAACGCCTCGGCATCCGGTGATTCCCATTGGATTGCCTGCTGCGCCAGCAGGTGGTGCCAACCGAACGTGCCCAGGCCGATGGCGCGATACTTGCGATTGGTGATCGTGGCCTGCGGCACCGGCAACGCATTGAGGTCGATCACGTTGTCGAGCATGCGCACCTGGATCGGGATCAGGCGCTCCAGTACATCGGTGGCCAGCAGGTCATCCGGTGCGCTGATCGCCCGGCCGAGGTTGATCGAGGACAGGTTGCAGACCACGAAATCACCGGCACGGCGTGTGGTGACGATCTGGTCGCCGCTGACGATCTCCTGGATCATCCGCGTCGGGCTCATGTTCTGCAGGATCTCGGTGCACAGGTTGCTGGAATAGATCATGCCCGCGTGCTTGTTCGGGTTCCGGCGGTTGACCTCGTCGCGGTAGAACAGGAACGGGTTGCCGGTCTCCAGCTGGCTGAGCATGATCCGCTTGAACAGATCGATGGCCTTCACCGTGCGGCGGCTGATGCGCTCGTCGGCCACCAGTTCGGCGTAGCGGTCGCGGAAGCTGCCCGCGCCGCGCTTCTCGTCGTAGAAGTCCTGCAGGTACCAGCCCTTGGCCTGCTTCACCTCGTGCGGGTCGAACAGGTACCAGTCGGCGCGGCGCTCCACCGCCTCCATGAACAGGTCGGGCACGCACACCGAGGTGAACACATCGTGCGCGCGCAGGCGCTGGTCGCCGTTGTTGAGGCGCAGGTCCATGAACGCTTCGATGTCGCGGTGCCAGATGTCCAGGTAAACCGCCACCGCGCCCTTGCGCTGGCCAAGCTGATCAACCGACACCGCGGTGTTGTTGAGCTGCTTGATCCACGGCACGACGCCGCCGGACGAATTGGCCACGCCACGGATCGGTGCGCCGCTGCTGCGCACATAGCCCAGGTAGGCGCCAACGCCGCCGCCATGCTTGGACACGCGGGCGATATCGGTGTTGGAGTCATAGATGCCCTGCAGGCTGTCGTCCACCGTGTCGATGAAGCAGCTGGACAGTTGCCCCCCCACCTTGCCGGCATTGGCCAGGGTCGGTGTGGCCACGGTCATGTACAGGTTGGACAGCGCCCAGTACGCCTCGCCGACCAGCTGCATGCGCCGCTCACGTGGCTTTTCCTCCTGCATCAGGTACAGCGCGATGGTCAGCCAACGCTCCTGTGGCAGCTCGTAGACCTCGCGGCTGCGATCGCTGGCCAGATAGCGCGTGGCCAGCAGGTACAGGCCGTTGTAGGCGAACAGGCGGTCGCGTTCCGGATCGATCATCTCGCCGGCCTGCTGCAGCTCTTCCTTCGAATAGCAGCGCAGGATGTCGTTGCTGTAGATGCCGCGGTCGGCCAGGCTTTCCTGCAGGCCCACATACGAGCCGTACTTCAGGCCGACGTCGTAGAAGCGGTTGCGGCTGGCACGCTTGTACAGGCGGCGCAGGTAGATGCGCGCGGCAAACTGTTCCCACTCGGGTGCGACCAGGTCCACCCGCGACTCGGCCTCGCGGATCAGCAGATCGACCAGGTCATCGGCGCTGATGCTGGGCTTGCGCTCGACCATCGCCTGCACCACGCGGCGGTAGTCGCTCACGTCCAGCTGCGGGAACTCGGCATGCACGGCGTCGATGCTGCGCTGCAGGCGCTCGGCCTCGAACGGCAGGCGGCGGTTGCCGGCCTCCTTGGTGATCCAGGTCGGCACACGCTCGCCACCGGCGCGCAAGGCGTCGCCAGCGCCGGCCAGATCGGCCACGCGGAAGGTACTGTCGGTCATGGTGGTGAAACTCCAGGCTCGCGCGCGCGTTGGCGGTCGATGCCATGGCGGCCCTGAACGCGATACCGGCGCACGGGGCGAACGGGTGGATTGCCAGGGCACGGGAACGTAGGTCGTCGGCATCTGCCTGCGCCTGCGGCCGGTATCCGGGCCGTGGGGGCGACCTGCGTCCGCACGATGGCGGCCGCGTCGACACGGCAAGCCTCAGGGGCGGGCCGCGGGACGTTTGCTGCATGTCCGGCGGCGGCGGCTGACCGGGAGTGACAGCCACAACATAGTGGGGATATCCAAACCCGTCAACACAAGATGCGGTAATCAACACATGTCGCGACGATCAGTCGCAGGATGCCGTGTTGCACCTGCGGCGCCTTGTCGACAGCGCCTGCGTCCCCAGTTCGGTACAACATCAACTTTCCCCGGAACACCGCCCATGCGCGCTGCCCAGTACCCCTCCTTCGGCGATCCGGCCGACGTCCTTGCCATCGCCGACGCCGCCCTGCCCGAGCCCGGCCCCGGCGAGGTGCGCATCCGCACCGTGCTGGCCTCGATCCACAACCACGACCTGCTGACCGTGCGCGGCCTGTACGGCTACAAGCCGACCCTGCCGGCGATCGGTGGCAGTGAAGCACTGGGCGTGATCGATGCACTCGGCGATGGCGTCGACGGCCTTCAGGTCGGCCAGCGGGTGGCCGCTGCCTCGGTGCACGGCACCTGGGCCGAAGCGTTCATTGCGCCGGCACGCATGGTGATTCCGATGCCGGAGGCGATCCCGGACGAAATGGCCGCGCAGCTGATTGCCATGCCGCTGAGCGCGTTGATGCTGCTGGAGTTCCTGCACGTCGAGCCGGGCCAGTGGATCGTGCAGAACACCGCCAACGGCGCGGTGGGCAAGTCGCTGGCGATGCTGGCGCGGGCGCGTGGCGTGCATGTGGCCAACCTGGTGCGCAATGCCGATGCGGTCGCGCAGCTGCAGGCGCTGGGCATCGCTCATGTATTCGACACCTCGCTGGGCGGCTGGAAGGATCGCGTGCGTGAGGCGACCGGCGAAGCACAGGCTGCGGCCGCGGTGGATTCCATCGGCGGCGACGCCAGCGGTGACCTGGTCGACCTGCTCGGCCACCACGGCACGCTGGTGTCGTTCGGAGTGATGAGCGGCGAACCGATGCGCATTCCCGCCGGCGGCCTGATCTACAAGGAAGCCACGGTGAAGGGTTTCTGGGGCAGCAAGGTCAGCCAGGCGATGGCGGTGGAGGACAAGCGCCGGCTGGTCGGCGAACTGCTGAAGCGTGCGGCGAGCGGCGAACTGACCCTGCCGGTGGAGCAGATCTTCGCACTGGACGACATCGCCCAGGCAGCGAAGGCTGGCGCCGGTTCGGGCCGTAACGGCAAGGTGCTGCTGCGGCCTTGATGCCTCAGCGGATTGCGCTGTCCCGGTGGTGGCGCAGTCCCGGTGGTGGCGCAGTCCCGGTAGTGGCGCAGTCCCGGTAGAGTCGACTGTCAGTCGACTCTCGCGCGTAGCGCGGGGGGATGAGGCTTCTTTCCACAGGGAAAGGGCTCTGCCCCTGCAGGGTGTGCGGACCAACGGTCCGCACCCACCAAAGATCGGTCCCGCACCCACCGAGTGGGTCTGCTCCAACGGAGGCACCGACTTTCGTTAAGAACCTGTGATGTATAACTGAATGCGCTTTCGTCATTGGAAGGCGCACGTGCCTGCGTGCGGTACTGACGGCTCCTCCCCCGTTCGGCGTTGTCGCTTCCATGTACCGCACCACCCTGAACCTGCTTGCCGGCGCGATCGCGCTGGGCCTCACCGCCGGCGCTGCCGGCGCCGCTGAAACCGCCGATACCGGCAAGGACAGCACCACCTTGGGCGCCGTGCTGGTGACCGGCTCCAACATCAAGCGCAGCGATACCGCCGGGCCGAACCCGGTGCAGATCGTCAGCCGCGAACAGATCGAGCAGACCGGCCGCTCCACCCTCACCGACGTGCTGCGCAACCTGTCGGCCAATGCCGGCAACAGCTTCGACGAGCAGTACACCGGCAGTTTCGCCGCCGGCTCGGCCTCGATCGGCCTGCGTGGCCTGTCCCCGAAGAACACGCTGGTGCTGGTCAACGGCTACCGCGTCTCCAACTTCGGTTTCGCGCTCAACACCCAGGACACCTTCGTCGACCTCAACGCGCTGCCGATCAGCGCGGTCGAACGCATCGAAGTGCTGAAGGATGGCGCCTCGGCGGTGTACGGTTCCGATGCCATCGCCGGCGTCATCAACATCATCCTGCGCAAGAACTTCCAGGGCGTGGAAGTCGGCGGCGGCTTCGGTACCGCCACCCAGGGCGGCCTGAACGAGCGCAAGGCCAACCTGCTGGCTGGCTTCGGTGACCTCGAGCAGCAGGGCTGGAACGTGCTGTTCGGGCTGGACCTGCTCAAGCGTGATCGCCTCGACGCCGACCAGCGTGCCTACACCCGCAGCGGCGATTTCCGCGACAAGCCCGGCGGTCGCCTGGCCGGTTGGTCCACCGCCGGTGGCAACTGGCTGTCCAACCCGCGCGCACCGCAACCGTTCGCCAACTGCCCGGATGGCAGCCAGCTGCGCCCGTACAGCGATTTCGGCAGCACCCTGCCCGGCCAGGCCTGCGCCTTCAACGCGCAGCCGTTCAAGACCCTGCAGCCCGGCGCCGAGCGCCTGCAGGCGTCGTTGAGCGCGACCTACCGCTTCAACGACAGCGTAGAGGCGTTCGCCGATGTGCTGTACAGCCACAACAAGGCCGACCAGATCTTCAGCGCGCCGCTGACCGTCGGCCCGGGCCTGCGTGCCTACAACCCGGCCACCGGCACCCTGATCGACGTGCCGGCGGTGCTGCCGGTCGGCCACCCGAACAACCCGGGCAGCGCGCCGCTGCCGTTCGAGTACACCTTCTTCGATCTCGGCCCGCGCCTGAAGGACAACACCCAGGTGTTCTACCGTGCGCTGGCCGGCGTGCGCGGGAGCGGCGAGCGATGGGACTGGGAAGTGGCGGCGCTGACCTCGCAGAGCGCGCAGCGCGAATACGTCGACAACTTCGTCAACCGCTACGCGTTCGAGCAGATCCTGCGCGATGGCAGTTACAACTTCCTCAACCCGTCCGCCACGCCGGGGGCACTGGATGCACTGCGCCTGCAGACCAAGCGTCCGGGCTGGTACAAGCTGCATTCGTTGAACGTGAAGGCCTCGACCTCGCTGTGGGAGCTGCCGGCCGGTGCGGTCGGCTTCGCCTGGGGTGCCGAGTTCCGCAAGGAATCACTGGACGCGCGCACCAGTGCGCAGGTGCTGTCGGGCACCGAACTGCGCCCGGCCATCAACGTGGTCAACGGCGAGCGCCAGGTCAGCGCCGCCTACGCCGAACTGAGCGTGCCGCTGCACCGCACGCTGGAGCTGCAGGTGGCCGGTCGTGGCGACCACTATGACGACTTCGGCAACGCGTTCTCGCCGAAAGTAGCGCTGCGCTGGCAGCCGCTGGACAGCCTGCTGCTGCGTGGTTCGTTCTCGCGTGGCTTCCGTGCACCGTCGCTGCCGGAGATCGCGCCGGGCCAGACCGTCAGCTACGGCTCGGTGATCGATCCGCTGGATCCGTTGCAGCCCGGTGGCAGCCGTGGCGTGACCAACATCCGCACCGGCAATCCGGACCTGAAGGCCGAACGCTCGCGCAACTTCAACGTGGGCGCGGTGTGGTCGCCCGATGGCGATACCAGCATCGGCCTGGACTGGTACCGCATCGAGCAGGACAACCTGGTCAAGCCGGACAGCGCGCAGTTCATCGTCGACAACCCGACACTGTTCCCCGGACGCGTGCAGCGTGATGCACAGGGGCGCATCCAGTTCATCACCAACCAGTACGCCAACCAGGGCGAGCTGACCACCTCGGGTCTGGATCTGGAAGCCAACCGCACCTTCCGCACCGAGGGCTGGGGCAACTTCACCGTGGCCGGCAGCTGGACCCACCTGCTCAGCTTCAAGCGGCCGCTGGTGGCCGGTCAGGCACCGTATGAAGGGGCCGGCAACAACCGCCACGGCGCACTGCCGCGCACCCGCGGCACCACGTCGTTGAACTGGGCAGTGGGCGACTGGAGCAGCACGCTGAGCCTGCAGTACGTGAGCGGCTACGACCAGCGCGTGGCGACAGCGACCAGCAACCCCGGCCTGCGTGATCGCATCAAGCCGTATCACCAGCTGGACCTGTACGTGGCCTACGAAGGGATTCCCAACACCACGCTGTCGCTGTCGGTGCTGAACCTGACCGACAAGGACCCGCCGTTCGACCCGGCCGGTGGCTCCAATGGTTTCGACATCAGCCAGTACAACCTGCGCGGGCAGTTCATTTCGCTGGGGGCGCGCTACCGGTTCTGATGCGCCAACAGGGCGGCGGTGATGGGCCGCCCCGTTCGCGTTGCCGGCCAGCGGCCGGCACTACCATCACCGGCTCAGGTGCAGGAACTGCAGGTGCCGTTCGTACTGGCTGATGATGTCGTTGATGATCTGCTTGCGGCTGTAGCCGACCAGGTCGTAATCCTGGCTGCCTTCGAACAGGTGCACCTCGGCGCGGTAGTAGCGCTGGTTGCGCAGCTGCTGCGCGGCGAACGACGGGGTCAGGTAGCCGCTGAGGATCACCCGGTACAGGAAGTCCTGCTGCTCGCCATGGTTGACCGTCAGCTCCATGTCGCCCGCTTCGAAGCGCGTCGCCACATCCCAGCCCTGCCCACGCAGCTGCTCGGCCACCGCCTCCATCGCCGGCTTCACCGTGTCATCCATGAAGCGGTAGACCTGGTCGCGTACCGGGAAGTGCATGGCCTGGCTCAGGCGCTGGCGCCAGCCCTGGTGGTGGCGATCGTCTCCGATCAACGGCGACGGCCGGTACTGCAGCGCGCGCTTGCGGTGCGACTCGTCACTGAAGGCGCGGGTCAGCCCCCACATCATCAACAACAGGATCGCCGAGAACGGCAGCGACGCCAGCACCACCGCGGATTTCAGTGCGTCGATGCTGCCGGCCAGCAGCAGGCCCGCCGTCAGCACTGCGATCACGGTGCCCCAGAACACCCGCAGCCAACGTGGGCCGTCGTCCTCAGGTGCGCCGCCATGCGAGGACAACGTGGACAACACCACCGCGCCCGAGTCGGCCGAGGTCACGAAGAAGATGAAGCTGACCAGTACCGTCACCGTGATCACCGCGCGGCTCCAGGGGTAGCCGTCCAGCAACGCATACAGCACCGTCGGTGGATCATCCACCGCCAGCTGCGCCAGTTGCTGCTGGCCGTGGTGCAGCACCTGGTCCAGCGCGCTGTTGCCGAAGATCGACAGCCAGGCCAGGGTGAAGCCGAGCGGGATCAGCAGCACGCCGAACACGAATTCGCGGATGGTGCGGCCACGCGAGATGCGCGCGATGAACAGGCCGACGAACGGCGCCCAGCCGATCCACCAGGCCCAGTAGAACACCGTCCAGCCACCCAGCCATTCCGGCCGGCCGCCATAGGCGTACACATCGAAACTCTTGCCGACCACGCTGCCCAGGTAGTCGCCCAGGTTCTGCATCAACGTGCTGAGCAGGTACTGGGTGGGGCCGGCGCACAGCATGAACAGCACCAGCGCGATCGCCAGCAGCATGTTGATGTTGGCCATCCAGCGCACGCCCTTCTCCACGCCGGAGACGGCCACGGCCACCGCCGCGCCCATCATGCTGACCACCAGGATGATCTGCACCAGATTGGAGTGCGGGATGTTGAACAGGTGCGACAGGCCGGCGTTGAGGTGCAGCACGCCGAAGCCCATGTCCGCACCGATGCCGAACACGGTGGCGACGATGCCCAGCGCATCCACGGTGTAGCCGATCGGGCCATTGATGCGCTTGCCGATCAGCGGGTACAGCGCCGAGCGCAGCGCCAGCGGCAGGTTGTGGCGGTAGGCGAAGTAGGCCATCGCCATCGCCGCCAGCGCGAACACACCCCAGCCGTGCAGGCCCCAGTGCAGGAACAGCAGCTGCATGGCCTGGCGCGCGCCGGCCTCGCCCGCGGCCGGATCTCCCTGCGGCGGCTGCAGGTAGTGGGTCAGCGGTTCGGAAACGCAGAAGAAGAACAGGGTGATGCTGATGCCGGCAGCGAACAGCATGCCGGCCCAGGAAAGGTAGCTGAACTCCGGCTCGTCATGGTCGGCGCCGAGCTTGATGCCACCGTACTTGGACAGCGCCACGCCGACCACGAACACCAGGTAGAGGGTCATCGCCAGCAGGTAATACCAGCCGACATTGAGTGCGGCCCAGTCCTGTGCCTTCAGCAGAAGGCGGCCCGCACCAAGCGGGAACAGGCTGACGAACAGCGCGAACGCCACGACAACGATCGCCGCGAAGGCGAACACAGGCCGAAGGGTGCGCACCGGGGATTGTTGCGGCTCCAGTACATCCATGGGGCGGCGTTCTCCGGTAGATCAATGGGTTAGCCGACCGATTCTGGCTGAACCGCAGTGGACAGAGCATGAAGTTGCGGCCTGTGGTCGCAGGCCCGTCCGCTCATTCCGTGGTATCACGCGCGCGCTGCGACGCACCCTTGCTTGCGCGGGCCGCGCGCACCGCCTGCGGCGCGGCCACGCGCATCCTGTCCGATCACGACATTACATGCACCGCACACAGCTTGTTGCCATCCGGGTCACGCAGATAGGCCAGGAACACCTGCCGACCGGACATGTTGCGGACGCCGGGCGGATCTTCGATGGCGGTACCACCGTGAGCCACTCCAGCTTCCTGCCAGGCACGCACGGCCTCTGCACTGCCCAGACTGAAACCGATGGTGCCACCGTTGGCATGGCACGCTGGCTGCCCATCGATCGGCGCGGTTACACCGAACATCCGTCCATCCTTGAAGTACAGCAGCCGTCCCTTCTCGTCGAATACGCCCGCACGCGCGGCCATCGCAGCGAACAGGGCGTCGTAGAAGCGACGCGCGGCATCCATGTCGTTCGTTCCTACGGTGATGTGGCTGAACATGCGGGCACTCCATGTGGAAAACCGCAGTGTCGATGAGCGCGGGCGACTTCGCAAATCGCTGCATCATCGCCGCCCCGCTCGCGACCGGGCGTGCTGCTACTTAGCGGTGCTGAGCAGCAGTACCGCTGCCGTGACCAGGGCGATGCCAACCCAGCCGATCGGCCGCAGGCGGTTACCGAACAACAGGCGGCCGCAGGTGGCGGTGCCGATCACGCCGATCGCCCCCCACATCGCATAGGCCGTGGCCAGATCCATGTAGCGTACGGCCTGGCCCAGCAGGGCGAAGGCGATCCAGACCATGACGATCGCACCGACGCCCCAGCGCCAGCGGCGGAATCCCTCCGACTTGGCCACCATCATGTTGGCGGCGACGTCGATCAGCGCCGAACAGATCACGAAAAACAGGGCCAGGGTGTTCATCAGTGTGCCTCCCCGAGAGTGACGCAGACGATGCCGACCACCGCCAGCACCAGGCCGGCCAGCTGCTGCAGCGACAGGCTTTCACCGAAGACGGTGAGGCCGACCACGGTCAGCAGGGTCAGGCCCAGGCCTTCCCATACCGCGTAGGCCACGCCCACCGCGATGCGGCGCACCGACTGCGCCAGGAAGAAATAGGACAGCGCCAGCGCGCCGGCCATGACCAGATAGCCGGTCCAGCCGCCATCGCGGGCGGCGTGGGCCATGAACGAGGTGCCGACCACTTCGGCGACGATCGCCGCGGTCAGGCAGGCCCAGGCGACCAGCGCGCCACGGGCGGGAACAGTACGGGACATGTGAAGCTCCTTGCAGGGCGGGGACCACGCCGCCTCATCAATGGATCCACGCCGAGCGTGGAGGATCCGGAACGCCCAGCAGACAGGGGCGACGGCGACTAGTATCATCGCCTTTTACGGTGGGATCAAAATGGATTCCATCGACAGGAGCGATGGATAAATGCCCTACTCCCCTGAATCCCTGCAGGCCTTCGTGGAAGCCGCGGCGCTGGGCTCGTTCTCGGCCGCCGCGCGACGGCTGCGCAAGACCCAGTCGACGGTCAGTACCGCCATTGCCCACCTGGAAACCGACCTGGGCGTGAGCCTGTTCGATCGCAGCGGGCGCTACCCCCAGCTGACCGAGGCCGGGCGCCAGGTGCTGGGGCACGCGCAGGAGATCCTGGCTGCCGATGCACGCCTGCAACAGTTGAGCGTGCGCCTGGCCGCACCGGTCGAAGCGCGACTGACCGTGGTGTTCTCCGATGTCTACCAGCTTGATCCCGAACAGCGGATCCTGCAGCGCTTCTCCGAGGCGTTCCCGGAGATCGAACTGGAATGGCTGGATGCCGAGGGCGAGGACGTGCTGGAACTGGTGAGCAACGGACGCGCCGCGCTCGGTCTGCTGCCACGGCAGGAACACTATCCAGATGGCCTGATGGCTCGGCCGCTGGCCCATCACAGCGAACTGTCGGTATATGTGGCGCGCGAACATCCGCTGGCCAGCGCCGGGCGTCGCGCCGCCGCACAACTGGCGCGGCATCGGCAGGTGCGCCTGAGCGCGGAAGTCGATCAGTCCCGCGTGGTCACCGGCCTGGCCTGGACCGCCACCGACTACCTGATGGTGATGGAGATGGCCGAGGACGGCATCGGCTGGGCCGAACTGCCCCGCGCGCTGGTGCAACGCTACGACCGCGGGCAACTGGTGGAACTGACGCTGCCCGGGTGGCCGCGGCGCATCCACAGCGACCTGCTGTGGCGCCGCGACACGCCGCCCGGACCGGCCGCACTGTGGTGGGCCGACGCGCTTGGATGAGGTAGTGCCGGCCGCTGGCCGGCAATCCCAGTGTCCCGTGGTTGCCGGCCAGCGGCCGGCACTACCGATCAACGATGGGCGAGCGCGTAATCCAGCGCCGAGCACACCGCCGCCACCTGTGCGTCATTGCACTGCTGCGGGGTGGCGCGCGGGCTGTCCGGGTAGACCTCGGTGGTGGTGGTGTACGTTGCACCGGTAATGCCGGCACACAGGCGCAGCTTCACCAACGGGTACTCGATCACGCCGTGGGCCACCACCGGCGAACCGATGATCTCGCCCTTGTCGTCGGCCGGGGCGATATGGGTCACCTTCTCCACCGCGGCGATCACCGCCTGCTGGAAGGCCGGCTGCGGGTTCTCGCTGTCGTCCACCAGATAGAAGCCATCGGGAATCAGGCCCGGTTCGAACGGCTTGCCGTCGCGCGCGGCCAGCGCCGGGCGGAACTCGCTCTCGTCACTGTCGGTGGTTTCGTGCAGGTCGATGTGCAGCACGAACTGGCCCTTGTACGGCGCGATCAGGTCGATGACGGCGGTCGATTCACGCGCCGGGCCATCGGCGCGGAAGTTGCGGTTCGGATCGATCGCATCGAAGTTCCAGCGGTTGATGCGCTCGAAACCCCACGGGTTCACGCATGGCGCCACCAGCAGGTTGGCCTTGCCGGCATAGTCGGCGGCGTGCTTCTCAAGGAACTCCAGCGCGCCCATCACGCCGCTGGTTTCGTAGCCGTGCACGCCACCGGTGACCAGCGCGGCCGGCAACGCCGGGTTCCAGTCGCGGCTGCGCAGGGCGAACAGGGTGTAGGTCTCGCCAGCGTAGTCGAGCTGGCCATAGGCCACCGTGTCGAAGCGCGAGGCCAGCGCTTCGATGCGCGGCAGCACCTCTTCGTCATAGCGACGCAGGCGCTGCTGGCGGCCACGCCACGCCTCCCGCTCCGCCGTTCCCCACGGCTGGCCAGGGGTTCCGACGGGGTAGAAAGCAGCTTGGGACATGGCGGATCTCAGCGGGTCAGGAAGCAATCGCCCACTCTACCACCGGGGCATCGGCATGAACCGGAGGCGCATTCCAATAGCGAATGGAATCAGCAATAATTCTCATTTACGACCTTCCACAACCCGCACCGATGCCCATCCACGCCCTGCAACCGGCCCGCCTGCCCCTGGCTGCCGCCCTCGCCTTGTGCCTGCTCCCGGCCACCCGTGCCTTCGCCCAGGACGGCGCCACCACGCTGGACAGCATCCAGGTTTCCGGCAGCTGGCTGGGCACCGGCCTGCATGACAGCGTCAAGAGCTTCGCCGGCGCGCGCACGGTGGTCGACCGCCAGCGCATCGAGGCCAGTGGCGCAGCCAGCATCGGCGATGCCATGCGCCGCATCCCCGGCGTGCAGGTCACCGACAACTCCGGCACGGCCGGCAGCTCGGTCTCGCTGAACATCGGCGTGCGCGGCCTGACCGGGCGCTACTCGCCACGCTCGACCGTACTGCTGGACGGCGTGCCGCTGGCGGTGGCGCCGTATGGCCAGCCACAGCTGTCGTTCGCACCGACCAGCCTGTCCAACATCGAATCGATCGACGTGGTGCGCGGCGGCGGCGCGGTGCGCTACGGCCCACAGAACGTGGGCGGCATCATCAACTTCAGCACCCGCGCCATTCCGACCGGCGCGGGCCTGCACGGCGAAGCGGGTGTGCGCTACAGCGCCTACGACCATGGCGGCGGTGACAGCACCCAGTACAACGCCTTCCTCGGCGGCACCGGCGGCAACGGCCTCGGCGCGGCGCTGCTCTACTCCGGCCAGGACGGGCGTGGCTGGCGCCAGGGCAGCGATGACCGCTTCAACGACCTCGCGCTGAAGTTCGCCTATGCCATCGACGAACAGCAGGAACTGCGCGCCAAACTGTCCTACTACGATGTGCGTTCGCTGACCCCGGGCGGCCTGACCCGCGCCCAGTACGAGGCCGATCCGTTCCGGAACACCCGCCCCACCGATTTCTGGAAGGGCCACCGCACCGGCATCGACCTGGGCTACACCAATACGCTGTCGGCCAACAGCGAGTTCGAGGTGCTGGCCTATTACAACGAAAGCAGCCGCGCCAGCTCGCTGATCAACGCCGCCAACACCCAGCTGACCGTGCAGCCGCGTGACTACCGCGTGCTCGGCATCGAGCCCCGCTACACCCAGCGCCTGCACTGGGGCGCCAGCGTGCACGACATCACCGCCGGCTACCGCTTCCTGCGCGAACGTGGCAACGACCGCAGCTACACCGTCACCCGCCGCACCGGCGTGGCAAGCGCCACCAACCGCTTCGACAACGCCACCGACGCCCACGCGTTCTACATCGACGACCGCATTGCGATCGGCCAGTGGCGGATCACCCCGGGCGTGCGCATGGAATGGATCGACATGGACCGCCGCCAGGCCGGTGGCACGGCGACCTTCAGCAGCCGCAACGACAAGGCCCTGCCCTCGCTCAACATCGCCTACCTGCTGACCCCGCAGCTGACCGTGTTCGGCAACTACACCACCTCGTTCGGGCCGGTGCAGAACATCCAGCTGAATTCGCAGACCGCCAGCAATCCGCTGAACCCGGAAATCGCCAAGACCACCGAACTCGGTGCGCGCTGGCAGGACGGTGCACTGCGCGCGGAAGTAACCGTGTTCAAGATGCGCTTCGACAACCAGATCCTGCAGGTGCCGGGGATCACTCCGCCGACTTTCCAGAACATCGGCGCCACCGATCACAAGGGTGTGGAGAGCGCACTGGAATACCGCTTCGCCGAGGACAGCGCGCTGGCCGGGCTGGAGCTGTACGCCAACTACACCTGGACCAAGGCGATCCAGCAGTCCGGCGACAACCGTGGCCTGGACGTGCCCTTCTACGCGCGCGACACCGACAGCGTCGGCGCCCGCTACGCACTGGCCGGCTGGACCTTCAATGTCTCCAGCACCCACCAGAGCGGCCAGTACGCCGACGCCGCCAACACCTGGGCCGAGAGCGCCGATGCGCGCGTGGGCCGCGTGCCGGGTGTTCGCCTGTGGAACGCGCAGGTGGCCTGGCAGGTGCCGGGACTGGGTGACAGCGAGATCGCGCTGGGCGTGAACAACCTGGCCGACAAGCGCTGGTACACCCGCAATGTCGATGGCAACGCCGGCCGCATGGTGGCCGCGCCGCGTACCTTCTACGTGCAGGGCCACTACCGCTTCTGAAGCGGTAATCGCCCGATGCAGTGACGGTGGCGATCACGGTGGCGGCGTATCATGCCGCCACCATGTCACCGTCTGCTTTGCCATCGCGCCTGCATCTGGCCTTCCAGGGCCTGCGCCTGCGGCTGCGTGGCAGTGATCTGTGGTTCATCGCACTCGCGCTGCTGGTCGGCCTGATCGCCGGCTACCTGACCCTGCTGCAGTCGGGCATCGCGCGCTGGTTGCAGGGCACGCTGTATGGGCTGGACGAAGGCATGCGCCTGAGCTCCCTGCCCTCGCTGACCTGGACCGCGCTGCTGGTGCTGCCACTGGGCGGCCTGCTGGTCGGCCTGGTCAGCCTGGCCGCGACGCGGCTCAAGCGCCCCCTGCTCGATGCGGTGGAAGCCAATGCCCTGCATGGCGGCCGCATGTCGATGCGCGACAATCTGATCGTGCTGACCCAGACCCTGCTGTCCAATGGCTGCGGCGCCTCGGTCGGGTTGGAGGCTTCGTATACGCAGATGGGTGCCGGCAGCGGCTCGCAGCTGGGCCGGGTGATGCGCCTGCGTCGCAACGACGTCCGCATCCTGGTCGGTGCCGGTGCCGCCGGTGCCATCGCCGCCGCCTTCGGTGCGCCATTGGCTGGTGCGTTCTATGCCTTCGAGATCGTCATTGGCGCCTACACCCCGGCCGCACTGGCACCGGTGGCCGTCGCCGCGCTGGCCGGTGCGTTCGTGGCCGACCAGGCTGGCATCGAGGCCTACCTGCTGCCCGCTGCCTCTACCATCGACGTGCGTGCCGCCGACTACGCCATCTACGGCCTGCTCGGCTGCTGCTGCGCGATGGTCGGCATTGTCATCATGCGCCTGATCGCTTCGATCGAAGGCACGGTCAAGCGCAGTCCATTGCCGCCGTGGGGTCGCCCGGTGGTGGGCGGCCTGCTGCTGATCCCGCTGGCCCTGGCCAGCCCGCAGGTGCTCTCGTCCGGCCATGGCGCGCTGCACCTGGACCTGACTACCCACCTGCCGTTGATCTGGATCGGCGGCCTGCTGACCCTGAAGTGCCTGGCCTCCGGCATCTCTCTCGGGTTTGGTTTCCGTGGCGGCCTGTTCTTCGCCTCGCTGTTCATGGGCACCCTGGTCGGCGCCCTGTTCGCCGGCCTGCTGGCGATGGCCACCGGCGTGCCGGTGGTCGACGCCACGTCCGCTGCGCTGGCCGGCATGGCAGCGTTGGCTGCGGCGGTGGTCGGCGCGCCCATGACCATGGCCATGCTGGTGCTGGAAGGCACCCACGACTTCCTGCTGACCAGCGTGGTGATGAGCGCGGTGCTGGTGTCCAGCACGCTGGTACGGCAGTGGTTCGGCTACTCGTTCTCGACCTGGCGCATGCACCTGCGCGGCGAGACCATCAAGAGCGCCCGCGACGTCGGCTGGGTGCAGAACCTCAACGCCGGCCGGCTGATGCGCAAGGGCGTGGCCACCGCGCCGGCCGATCTCGATGCCGCCGCGTTCCGCCAGCGCTTCCCGCTGGGCTCGGGCAGCCGGGTGATCCTGATCGACAGCGAAGGCCACTACGCCGGCATCGTGCAGATTCCGCGCGTCTACGGCGACGGCGTGAAGCCGGAGACCACGATTGGCGAGCTGGCCGAGAACCGTGGTGTGTCGCTGTCGCCGGCCGCGGACGTGGTCAGCGTGATGCAGCGCTTCGACCAGACCCAGGCCGACGAACTGGCCGTGGTCGCCGCCGACGGCCAGGTGCTGGGCGTGGTCTCTGAAGCCTTCGTACGCAAGCGCTACGCCGAGGAACTGGACAAGCGCCAGCGCGAACTGATGGGCGAGCGCGTCGAGGACACCGACTGATCCCGCAAAAAGGGGACGGAGGGGATTAAGTCGTTTCTGGCACCTGACTAACCACGCGTGGCGTGGACCGCTGGAAATCCACGCGTGGCGTGGATCTACTGTCACCATGACCGGGTAGACTCCGGCCATGCGCTTCATTGAGACCTTCCAGGCCGGTCCCTTCGCCGACACCGTGGTGAGCCTGCTGGCCGCCTTCGTGCTGGGCACGCTGATCGGCGCCGAGCGCCAGTACCGGCAACGCACCGCCGGCCTGCGCACCAACGTGCTGGTCGCCGTCGGCGCCGCGGCCTTCGTCGACCTGGGCATGCGCATCGCCGGCAGCGCCGAGGCGGTGCGGGTGATCTCCTACGTGGTCTCCGGCGTCGGCTTCCTAGGTGCCGGCGTGATCATGAAGGAAGGCATGAACGTTCGCGGCCTCAACACCGCCGCCACCCTGTGGTGCTCGGCGGCGGTGGGCAGCTGCACCGGCGCGGACATGCTGGCCGAAGGCGTGCTGCTGACCGTGCTGATCATCGCCGGCAACACCCTGCTGCGGCCGCTGGTCAATGCGATCAACCGCATCCCGATCAACGAGGCCGCCACCGAAGCCACCTACGAAGTGCGCCTGAGCGTGGATGCCGAAGCCGTGCCGCGGGTGCGCGAGCGCCTCGTCGATGCGCTGGAGGCTGCGCAGTATCCGGTCGGCGACGTGCAGGTGGTCGAGCATGCCGATGCACCCACCGATGTGATCGCGGTGCTGGTCAGTACCGCCGTGAGTGCCGATGAGCTGGATGTGGTGCTGGCGCGGATGGAACACGTGCCGGGCGTGCTGCACGCCACCTGGGAAGTCAGCACCCGCGATTGATTCATCCACGCATGGCGTGGATCTACCGAGGTCGCGGTGAAGTAGATCCACGCCATGCGTGGATGCTTCTCTCACCCACCCGCCATGCGCTGCTGTGCGCGCAGCAGCTTGCGGAATGAACCGCACTGCCGCGCGTCCTGCGCTTCCTGGCAGGCCGCCGCGCGCTGCAGGTGCCGGCGCACCCGCTGCAACTGGGTGATCTGCCGCTGGAGCACATCGGCCTGTGCCAGCAGCGCCTCACGGTCCAGCGAGATACATCCATCCTGCGGCGGCAGCGACAACCCGATCTGCTGCAGCGACAACCCGGCCGCCTGGCCAAGACCGATCAGCGCCAGCGGTTGCAGCACGCGCTCGTCGTACTGCCGGCGCAGGCCGCGACGGCCCAGTGCCTGCAGCAGCCCAAGCTGTTCGTAGTAGCGCAGGGTCGAGGCCGGCACGCCACTGCGCTTGACCACCTCGCCGATATCCAGTTCACGCACGGGCTTGACCTCAAGTGACCTTCAAGCGTCAACCTATGGGCGACTTCCCCGCAAGGCAAGACCATGACCAGTACATCCCCCGTTGATCAGAACGCGCTGTGGAACGGCCCCGGCGGTCAGATCTGGGTTGCGCAGCAGGCCATCCTCGACGGCCTGTTCCAACCCCTGGCCGACCTGCTGGTCGACGAACTGCCCGACACCGTCACGCAACTGCTGGATGTAGGCTGCGGGACCGGTGCCAGCCTGCTGGCCTCAGCCGCCGCACGCCCGTCGGCGCACTGCACCGGCCTGGACATCTCCGCGCCGATGCTGGCGCTGGCCCGTCAACGCGCCGAGGCGGCAGGACTGGACGCAGACTTCATCGTCGCCGACGCACAGCAGCATCCGCTGCCCACCGCGCACTTCGACTGGATCCAATCGCGGCTGGGTGTGATGTTCTTCGAAGACAGCCAGGCCGCCTTCGCCAACCTGCACCGTGCCGCGCGACCGGGTGCCGGCCTGCGTTTCATCGCCTGGCGCAGCGCAGCGGAGAACCCGTTCATGACAACGGCCGAGCGCGCCATCGGCGATGCACTGGATCTTCCGCCCCGCGCGCCCGGCGCACCGGGCCAGTTCGCCTTTGCCGATGGCGAGCGCGTGCAGCACCTGCTGCAGGCCGCCGGCTGGAATGACGTGGAGGTTGTTGCGGTCGACCTGCCCTGCTCGCTCGCCCGCGAAGACCTGCCGACCTACGTCGACCAGCTGGGCCCGTTGGGCCTGGCGCTGCGCGCGATGCCGGAAGACCGGGCCACCTCGCTCCGGAACAAGGCGGTAGCGGCATTCACCCCGTTCATCGAGGGCGACCGCGTACGCGTGGATTCCGCCTGCTGGCTGGTCCGCGCCCGCGCCTAGGAAAAGGGGACGGAGGGGATTAAGTCGCTCTTGCCCGGAGTGTGCCGGAAACGACTTAATCCCCTCCGTCCCCTTTTCCCTACAGCGCCTCGCCGGCGTCGGCCAGGCGCGATTCTATCAGCGCATACCACTGCTGCAGCACGTCGATCAGCATGTCCAGCTCGGCGTCGGTACGCTGTGCGCGGCCACTGCGCAGGCAGGCCTGGGCTTCCTGCAGCTGGGCCAGGAACCCGGCCACGGTGTCTGCCTGCAGGATCAGCCCCGGCAGACGCCGCCCGGGAATGCGTACCACGGCATGGTTGCCGAGCTGGCCGTACACGCTGAGTGTGGTTTCCGTCTTCATGGAAAGAGGCAGGAATTGAGCGTTCATCGTGTGCACCATTGGAAACCTGAGCCGCCGGCAGGCGTGGTCAACGGGGGAGACGTAACCACGTCCTGCCGACGGTCAGGGGGGACTCGGGATACCGGGGCATGGCCCCGGTGCGGGACTCTCAGCGCGGTTGGGCGATCCCAGCGATCTGCACGCGACGGTTCGGCGCCAGGCAGGCGATCAGCTCGCGCCGATTGCGCTGCTCGCACTGCACGATCGGCTCGGCTGCGCCCCGCCCTTCGGCGCTGATGCTGGCCGCAGGCACCCCGCCCTGCACCAGCGCGCTGCGTACGGCCTCGGCACGTCGCTGCGACAGGGTCTGGTTGTAGCTGGCACTGCCGATACGGTCGGTGTACCCGGTCACCCGGATCGACTGCACCTGCGCGGCCTCGCGCACCTGCGCCAGGATGCCCTGCACCGCCTGCTGGCCTTCGGCACTGAGTACCGCGCTGTCGAATCCGAACAGCGCGTCGGCCGACAGCCGCAGGGGTTGCTCCGGCAGCGGTGCCGGTGCAGGCGGCGCCGGTGGCCGTGGCGGTTCGATCACCGCCGCGCACGATTCCGGCTTCCAGTAGCCCCCCTGGGCGATGCCCTTGCTGTCGAAGCGCACCTGGAACTGGCAGGTGAAATACTCCGCGCCCTGCGCGGTGCGGAAGTTGAACAGGTAGTTCCACTCGCGCACGCCCCACATGCCTTCGTTGAAGTGCGGCGTGCCCAGCAAGGTATACAGCTGCCGCTTGCTCATGCCCGGCGCGAATCTGCGCAGGTCGGCGACGTCGGGATAGATGCCCTCCTTCAACGAAGCCTTCGACGCCTCCGGGAACTGCACGGCGGTGGTGTCGGCAGGACGGTCGGCGGCCGGCGCATGGCTGCGGCAGGCGGCCAGCAGGCCCATCCCCAGGACCAGGCCCAGCACTGCGGCCATCTGGCCGGTGCGGGCGATGCGATGCTGTTTCATGTCATTCCCCCCCTTTGGACGTTTCCGCGATGCCGGGCCGCACGTGCGGCCCGGCCGCGGGGATCACCACTGGATGCCGGCACCGACGGCCACACCGGCCTCGCCACGGCTGTTGGTGGAGCCGCTGAACTTGTAGATCCAGCGACCACCTTCAGAGACACCGGAGATACCGATCGCCACGCCCGACTCGCCGTTGTAGCTGCCAGCGGCGACCGAGGCCATGCTGCGGCCCGCTTCGCTGGGCTGCGGCAGCGCTGCGGTGGCCATCGCCGAAGCGATACCGGCCGAGGCGCGGTTGTCGGTCTTGCGCAGGTCGCGCTCGAAGCCGCCCATGCGCTCGTCGGTGTACGCCTTCGACCAATCCAGGGTCTGCGCCATGCCCGACTTCAGCTGGTCCACGTTGACCGCGTCGGTACCGGCGGTGCCGGCGGCGACGTTGCGCACCGTGGTCGGGCCGCTGCTGGTGCTGCCCAGGGTGACGCTGTTGTAGTTGGTCGCACCGTTCACCGTGGTGTCGTAGCGGATCGTGCCCTGCTGCGAGGCCTGCAGCTGGCGTACGTTGACCGCATCGGTGGCCTGCGAACCGTCGGCCACGTTGACCACCTGGCGTTCGGCACCAGCGGCACCCACCGAGACGGTGTTGGCCCGGTTCGCCACCGAACCCGCACCCAGCGCCACCGAGTTGTCGGCCTGCGCCTGCGAACCATTGCCGAGCGCGGTCGAGTTGGCGCCGGCTGCGGTTGAGCCTGCACCACCGGCGGCCGAGTTGGCACCGCTGGCGGACGGGTCGGCCAGGTTGTTGGTATTGTTGGCGCGGAAGCTGCCGGCCACGTTGGTGATGTTCTGGATCTTCTGGTCGGTGTACTTCTTCGATTCGTCGATGGCGTAGTTCACGCCGTTCTTCAGCTGGCCGACATTGGTTGCGTCGTACGTATCGGAACCGTCGGCGACATGCGTGATCTTGCGCTCACTGCCAGTACTGCCGACCGAGACCTCACCGGCCGAGTTGCTGGCACCGGTCTGGCCGTAGGCACCGGTGTAGCCGCTCTGCGCACCGACGCTGGCCACCGAACCTGCACCCAGTGCCACGCTGTTGCCGGCACTGGCGCTGGCGCCGTTGCCGACCGCCACGCTGTTGGCACCGGCCGCACTGGCCTGCGGGCCGACCGCCACCGCCTCCGCCCCGGCCGCCGTTGCGGCCGCTGCCGTCGAGTTCACCGCCAGGTAGGCACTGCCACCGCCGCCGTTGGTGATGCGCTGGTTGAGGACCTTCAGCGAGCCGTCCACCGCAGTGAAGGCGGCGGTGACATTGTTGTAGTCGCCGCTGGTGAAAGTGCCATCGGTGGCGATGCTGGAGATGCTGAACTTCGGCGCGGTCCACACGTTGGTGGTGCCGTTATACGCGGTGGTGCCACCGAAGTAGTTGGCGATGGTGCTGTGGGTGCTGAACAGCTGGTCGCCGGTGATGGCATCGCTGCTGCCAGCCAGGATGCTGCCGGCGGCGACGTTGGTGATCTTCACTGCGCCGGTGCCGGTGCCGGTCAGCGTCACGCTGTTGAGCACGTTACCGCTGGCGTCAACGTCGTACTTCACGGCCAGCTTGTCAATCTCGCCGGTCTGGTCGGCAACGTTGGCCAGCGAATTGCTGACCGCGTCGAAGGCGGTACCGACGTCGTTGTAGTTGCCCTTGGTAATCGTGCCGTTGGCGGCGACGTTGTTGATCGAGTAGGTCGGTGCGGTCAGCACGCCGCTGGCGTTGACCGCCGCGCCACCTCCGAGGTGGGTGGCAACGGCCTGGTTGGCCGCAAACAGCTGGGCACCGTTGATGGCCTCGCTGCTGGTGGCACTGACCTGGCCCGGGCCCAGGTTGCGCAGCGTGGTGGCGGTGCCGCTCTGGCCCAGCGTGGCACTGGCGTAGTTGACGCTGCCGTCGCCGTTGAGGTCATAGCGCAGGGCGCCCTGCTCCGACGCCTGCAGCTGGCCCAGGTTGACCGCATCGGTCGCGGCGGTACCGGCGGCCATGTTGGTGACCTGGCGTTCGGCACCCGCCGCACCAATGGACACGCTGTTGGCACGGTCGGCCAGGCTGCCGGCACCCACCGCGATACTGTTGGCGGCGGTGGCGCGGGCGTTGGTACCGACCGCGATCGAGTCGGCGCCGGTGGCCAGCGCCTCGGTACCGGTCGAGTTCACCCGCAGGTACTTGGTGCCACCGTTGCGGATATCGGTGATCTGCGTGTTGAGATTGACCAGCGAGCCGTCGACCGCGGCGAAAGCATCGGTGGCGTTCTCATACAGGCCCTTGGCGATGGCGCCGCCGGTGGAGATGGTGCTGATCTCGAACAGCGGTGCAGTGAACGCGCCGCTGGCCGGGTCGAAGGCCACGCGGCCGCCGAAGAAGCTGGCGATGGCAGCATTGGTCGCCGCCAGCTGGCCGCCATTGACCGCTTCCAGGCTGCCGGCCGTGACCGCACCGCCGGCCAGGTTGCCGATGGTGGTGGTGCCGGTGCCCGCGCCAAGCGTGACACGACGGTAGTTCGGATTGCCGCCAGCATCCAGGTCGTAGGTGACGGCGGCATCGGCCACGCCGTTGATCAGGCTGATCGCGCCCTTCAACTGGGCTACGTTGACCGCATCGGTGTTGACGCTACCGGCAGCCACGTTGGTGATCTGGCGCTCGCCACCACCGGCGGTGCCCACCGACACTTCGCCCGCCGAAACCTGCGGAGCAGTCAGGCCGTAAGCACTGTAGCTGGCCTGCGCGCCGCGCAGTGCGGCCGAGCGGTAACCCAGTGCGACCGAGTTGGCCTGGTTGGAGGTGGCTTCAGCACCGAGCAGGGTCTGCCCGTTTGCGGTACCGACGGCACTGTCGCCGACGATCACCGAATGGCCCATGCGCGCAGCGTAGTCGGCGGTCGGCACACCGGTCGGATTGCTCGGGTCGTTGACCCCATCACCCGGGAAGGCGACGTTGGCATCGACCTTCGGCAGTTCGTGCCGTGCATTGGCACCGATCACCACTTCCTTCGAACCGTTGGCGAAGGCGCCATCGCCCATCAGCACCTGGTAGTCCTGCGCGGCGTTCACGGCCCAGCACGAGATGTCAGCCAGGGCGACGTCCAGGCACTTGGCGGCCCACGCCGGCGAGTCCTTCGGCAGCAGCAGGCCCAGCAGGCCACCCGGATTGCCGTTGTTGATGTTGTAGATGTAGCTGTCGGAGGTGACGCCACCGATCAGGGTCAGGTGCGAGCTGCCACCGGTAGCGGCACCGCCCAGCCCGTTGAGGGTGCTGCCGACCGGCGACAGGTTGACCACCGGCAGGCCCAGCACATTGACCGTCGAGTAGGTCTGCATCACGTTGGCATTGCTGAGCTTGAGGTTGCCGTTGCTCAGGTAGCCATCGCCACCGAACAGGCTGGTGGTGGTCGGGCCGATCAGTTGCCCGACATTGCCGACCAGGCCGCCGGTGCCGATGATCAGGCCCGCGTTCGGATCGGCCGGAGCCGGCGCCTTCGGGCTGGTGGGCGGGATCGCCGAGGGCTTGGTCAGGCCGAGGCCGCCGAGCGTGCCGCCGACCAGGCCGCCGACCGCGCTGCCCAGATTGCCGAGGGTGCCATTGAGGTTGCCGTTGAGCAGGTTGCCCACGGCACTGCCGACGTTGCCGAGCGTGTTGCCCAGCAGGCCACCCAGGCCAGTGCCGGAGCCGGTGGCGCCATTGAGCAGACCGCCGACGGAACCGACGGTGTTGTTAAGCGTGCCGCCGACCGCGGTGCCGACGCTGCCAACCGTGCCGCCGACTGCGCCACCCACGCTGCCGACGGTGCCATTGAGGGCGCCGCCGACCGCATCACCGACGCTGCCCACGGCGCCGTTCAGTGCCCCGCCTACGGCGCCCACGGTGTTGTTGAGCGTGCCGCCCACGGCGCCGCCCACGCTGCCAACCGTGCCATTCAGGGCACCACCGACCGTACCACCGACGCTGCCTACGGCGCCGTTCAGTGCGCCGCCCACGGCGCCTGCAGTGTTGTTGAGCGTGCCGCCAACGACGCCGCCCACGCTGCCGACGGTGCCATTCAGCGCGCCACCCACGGCGCCTACAGTGTTGTTGAGCGCGCCGCCCACGGCACTGCCGACGCTGCCGACCGTGCCATTGAGGGCGCCGCCGACCGCGCCACCGACGCCGCCTACGGCGCCGTTCAGTGCGCCGCCTACGGCGCCCACGGTGTTGTTGAGCGTGCCGCCCGCGGCACCGCCCACGCTGCCGACCGTGCCATTAAGCGCACCACCGACCGTACCACCGACGCTGCCTACGGCGCCGTTCAG
>NZ_JCAFSW010000012.1:0-95404 GCF_059369635.1 Stenotrophomonas sp. YJH_SMC_58 | reverse complement strand
CTGACAGTCGACTCTACCCCCGTAGGTTGTCGCCCGCCGCCCGCCGCCCGCCGCCGGTCGCCGGTCGCCCACCACCCACCACCCACCACCTGCCACCCGCCGCACATCATCCAGCGTCGATTGCCCATCGCCGTCCCGCGCGCGTGCTGTGCAGGGCTGCCTAACGTCATTACCAGCAGTCATGTGGGTGGCCGGATGTTACGGCTGGGTGACGCGATCGCGCCTGTCGCGGTGGGCGGACAGGCCCTTGAATGGAAGCGTGTTTCCGGCCCACCCCCACGAGCCCCCATGCCTGCCGCCCACGCCCCTGTCCTGAGTACTCTCGCTGTTCTGATCACCGCCATCCTCGCCGCCTCGCCCAGCCATGCGGCTGAAGCCGATGCGGATCCTGCTGCCGCCGCTGCGACGGCCAACGTGGCCGCGTCCACGCTGGATGCGGTGGTGGTGACCGGCTCGCGCACCAGCACGCGTACGGTGAAGAACAGCTCCACGCCGATCGACGTGATCTCCGCCGAGGACCTTGCCTCCACTGGCCAGGCCAACCTGCTGGAAGCGCTGCAGCGCGCACTGCCGTCGCTCAGCCAGATTGGTGGCTACCAGAGCGACCAGGAGAGCCTGATCCGTGGCTACCAGCTGCGCAACCTGTCGCCCGGCTACACGCTGGTGCTGGTGAACGGCAAGCGCCGCAATGCCAGTGCCTATGTGAGCGGTGCCAATGGGGGCGGCTTCCCAGGCCATGCGTGGGCGGACCTGGCGTTGATTCCGGTGTCGGCCATCGACCACGTGGAAGTGCTGCGTGATGGTGCGTCGGCCATCTATGGCTCCGATGCGATTACCGGTGTGGTCAACGTGATCCTGAAGTCGCAGGCGCACGGTGGCGAGCTCGCCGTGGAAAGCGGGCAGAGCATTGATGGCGATGGCTCGCGAACCAGCGTGCGTGCCAACGTTGGCCTGCCGTGGGGTGCCGATGGCTTCGTCAACCTCTCCGGCGAGACCACCCGCCAGCATCATGCGATCCGCACCCGCCGCTACATCGATGGCTATCTGAGCTACCCGGCGGTGGATGGTAGCGGCAATCTGGTGGCGCTGCGGCCGAATAATCGATTGCCGGCCGGCGCATCGCCGAACCCGGCCGAAGCCAGCCGCAATGCCGAGGCCAACACCATCCTCAGCTCCCCGTCGTATGCGCTGAAGGCGTTCGCGGTGAACGTGGGCCATGGCCTGGGCGAGAGCGCGCAGTTCTACGCCAACGCCACGGCCAGCGATCGCACCGCGCAGGCAATCCAGAACTTCCGCCTGCCGGCGACCATCTTCACCACTTACAAGGCTCCAGGCGTGCTGAACGTGTTTCCCGATGGCTTCCTGCCAGTGCTGGAAACCAAGGAGAAGCAGTACACCGGCACTGCGGGCGTGAAAGGCCAGATCGCGGGCTGGGATTACGACGCCAGCCTGACCGGCAACCGCAGCACGGTGCGCACCTATACGCGCAACTCGGTGAACTACTCGCTACCGTACCCCGGTTCGCCCACTGATTTCTATGATGGCAAGCTGGACTACCAGCAGGGCATCGCCAACCTGGACCTGCGCCGTGGCTTCGAGGTGGCGGCGTTTGCGTCGCCGCTGGAGGTGAGCGCGGGCGCCGAGTACCAGCACGAACAATACGAGCGTGGGGCAGGGCAGTGGGAGTCCTACACCGGCTTTGGTGCTGCGGCCTTCGTCGGCTATTCCACTGCGGACGCGGTGAAGGCGACCCGCAACAGCAAGGCGGTGTACGGGGGTGCGGCCACCAACATCACCTCGCGCTGGTATCTGGATGCGGCGGCGCGCTGGGAAGACCATTCCGACTTCGGCAGCGTGTCCACCGGCCGCCTGACCACGCGCTTCGACGTCACCGATGCGCTGGGCGTGCGTGCCACGGTCAGCAACGGTTTCCACGCGCCCAGCCTGGGCGCGCAGTACTACCAGGCCACCGGCAGCTGCCCGTGCGGCACCACGCTGGTGGCGCAGGTGTCTTCGCCGGCGGCGGTTGCGCTGGGTGCTACGCCGCTGAAGCCCGAGAAGGCCACCAACTACAGCCTGGGCGTGACCTGGGACCCGAGCCCGGCGTTCCATCTGGCAGTGGATGCGTACCAGATCGACATCCGTGGCCAGCTCGGCCAGTCCAGCCAGATCGGCTACAACGCGCAGGATCCAGCGCGCATCACCGACAACAGCGGCACGGTGCTGACGGCGGCGCAGAAGAACACCATCGATGCGCTGCTGGGTTCGGCCGGCATCAGCATCCTGCCGGGTGATGCGTTCTATGCCAGCTACTTCACCAACGTGGGCAATACCCGCACGCGCGGTGTTGAGCTGACCCTGGAGGCGAACCAGGACACCGCGTGGGGCAAGCTGCGCTGGAGCTACGCGGCCAACGTGGGGCGCACCACCATCCAGAAGATCAGCGACATTCCGGCGGCGCTGCAGGGGCTGCCGAACATCAACCTGTTGACCAAGAGCAGCGAGTACGCGCTGCGCTTCCGTACGCCCAGCTACACGCAGGTGGCGGGGTTGGGCTGGCAGAACGGGCGCTGGCGCTCGAACCTCGACTTCACCTACTACGGACCGATCAAGCGCCTGAACAACGGCGTGGAGTACAAGCAGCCGCCGGTGCTGGTGACCAATCTCTCCGGTGCCGTGGAACTGGGTGCAGGCTGGAGTGCGGCGCTTGGCATCAACAACGTGTTCGACAAGCGCACGCGCAAGGTGCCGGAGTACGCGCGCAGTGCCACCGATGTGGCGAGCATCGAGACGACCTGGGACAACGGCGACGTGTTGGGCAACGTCGGCGCGTACTGGTATGGGCGGGTCAGTTACCGGTTTTGAGGTTCACGCCAAAGGCGGCCGGACGTGGTCCGGCATCATCGAGGAGCATTTCATGTCTTCTGCATTGAAGGTGGTGGCAGTGGTGGGGTCACCGACCAGCTCGGCGACGTCGCGCACGTTGCTGCTGGTGCGGCACTTGTTGGCGTCGTTGCAGCAGCGGGTGCATGCCAGCGTGGAGCTGGTGGAGCTGGCGCCGATCGCGCGTTCGCTGGGGCAGTCGCTGTCGCGCGATGAAGCGGAGCCAGCCGTAGAGCAGGCACTGCAGGCAATCGAGACGGCCGGTCTGCTGGTGGTCGCGGCACCGGTGTATCGCGGTTCCTATCCCGGGCTGTTCAAGCACCTGGTCGATTTCATCGGGCTGGAAGCGCTGGTGGATACGCCGGTGCTGCTGGCGGCGACCGGTGGCAGCGAGCGCCATGCGTTGGTGATCGACCACCAGTTGCGGCCGTTGTTCAGTTTCCTGCAGGCGCACACGCTGCCGATCGGGGTGTATGCCACGCCTGCCGACTTCGATGGCGAGCACATCAACAGTGCAGCCTTGCAGGCGCGCATCGCACTGGCGGCCGAGCGCGCGGCAGGGCATCTGGCTTCGCAGGCGCTGGCGGTACCGGCGCCGCTGCGAAGGATCGCCTGACGGCATAACCGGCGGCGCTTTGCTTATGGCCAAGGCGCATCTGCATGGCCGGATCTGACCGCCGATTGTCGCCTGGCATCGCCGTGCCGACCGCCGTCATCTCTAGCATCGATATCGAAGTGGCATCGCATTGCCGCACCCCGATGAGGACGACCCCGTGAGTCTGGACGCAACCGACAAGCCCATCCTGTTCCTGCTCGACCGTGAGTTCGAGGACGGACAGATTCCCGGCCAGCGCTTCTTCTGCCGGCACAGCCTGTTGCTGGAAGGTGCGCTGTCGAGCATCGACGGCCTGGACGCGCAGCTGGACGTGCGCCGCATCGGTTTCGCACGGCCGCGCCGGGAGGTGATCGCCGAGATCGGCGAGCAGGACCAGTCGCTGCCGAAGCTGGTGCTGCCGCAGGGCGTGCGCAGTGACCTCGCGAGTGGCGTGCACCAGGACCGCCAGTACATCTCCGGTGCCGAACCGATCCTGGCCGCGCTGAACGGGTTGCTCGGCATCCCCGTGGCCCATCCCTGAGCGAGGACGCGACCATGAGCTATCAGATCAGCGTACTGGACAAGAGCCCGGTGGCCGAAGGCGCCTCGCCGGAGCAGGCGCTGCGCAACAGCCTGCAGCTGGCGCAGCGCGCCGAACAGCTGGGCTATCACCGCTACTGGTTTGCCGAGCACCACGCCGCGCCGACGTTGGCCAGCCCCGCACCGGAAGTGCTGGCCGCCTGGGTGCTGGCGCAGACCCGGCGCATCCGCATCGGTAGTGGTGGGGTCATGCTGCGCCACTACGCGCCGTACAAGGTGGCGGAGAACTTCAACCTGCTGGCGGCGTTGGCGCCAGGGCGCGTGGATCTGGGCGTGGGCAAGGCGCCCGGCGGCCTGCCGGCATCTACCGCTGCATTGGCAGCGGGGCGGCCGGCGTTCGCCGACTTCGACCAGCAACTGCGCGATCTTGAGAGCTATCTGTCCGGCGCCGAAGCCGATGTGCTGGCGCGGCCGATTCCGCAGCAGGCGCCGGAGCGCTTCCTGCTCGGTGCCAGCCCGCAGAGTGCACGGCAGGCGGCCGAGCTGGGCTGGCGTTTCGTCTACGCCGCGCACTTCGACGGCGACCCGAAGCACATCGAGGCCGCGTTCGACGCCTACCGCAGCGTCTCCTCGCAGCCACCGCTGCTGGCTACGGTGGCCTTCGCCGCGCCGACTGCCGAAGCCGCAGCGCGTCATATCGGTGCGCTACGCGTCTACAAGCTGCGCCTTGGTCCCGGGCAGACGGTGAACCTGCCCAGCCCAGAGGCGGCTGCCGAGTATGCGCGCCAGGTGGGGGTGGCCGACTACCGCATCGAGGAAACACGCCCGAGCGTGTTGTCAGGCGATGCGCAGCACGTGCGTGACGAACTGGACGCGCTGCATCGGCGCTTCGGCGTGGGCGAGTTCATCCTCGATGCGCCGGTGGCCGACCTCGACGCGCGCCTGACATCCCTTGAACTGCTGTCGCCCGCGCCGCGCGCGGCGGTGGCCTGACCTGCAGGAGCGATTCCCATGAGCACCACTCCGCGCCACATTCCGTTCGGCATCATGCTGCAGGGCCCCGGCAGCCACATGCACGCCTGGAAGCACCCGTCCAATCCGGCCGACGCCAGCGTCAACCTGCAGTTCTACATCGACATCGCGCGCACCGCCGAGGACAACGGCATCGCGTTCGGCTTCGTTGCCGACGGCCTGTACATCAACGAAAAGTCGATCCCGCACTTCCTCAACCGCTTCGAGCCGATCTCGCTGCTGTCGGCGCTGGCCACGGCGACGAAGAAGATCGGCCTGGCCGGTACGCTGTCCACCTCCTACAGCGACCCGTTCACGGTGGCCCGCCAGTTCGCCTCGCTGGATCTGCTCAGCGGCGGCCGCGCTGGCTGGAACGTGGTGACCTCACCGTTGGAAGGTTCGGGTCGCAACTATGGCCGGCCGCACCCGGAGCATTCGCTGCGCTACCAGATCGCCGACGAGTACCTGGAGGTGGTGCAGGGGCTGTGGGATTCCTGGGATGACGACGCCTTCGTGCGCGAGCGCGACAGCGGCACGTTCTTTGCGCCGGAGAAGTTCCGCCGGCTCGACCACAAAGGCCGCTTCTTCCAGGTCGAAGGCCCGCTCAACATCCAGCGTTCGCCGCAGGGACAGCCGGTGATCTTCCAGGCCGGTTCGTCTGATGATGGCATCGCGCTGGCCGGCAAGTACGCCGATGCGGTGTTCACCCATTCGCCATCGCTGGAAGAAACCCGCGCGTTCACCCAGAAGGTGAAGAACTCGGCGATCGCGCACGGCCGCAGCGGCAACGACGTGAAGATCTTCCCGGGCATCGGCCCCATCGTCGGCCGCACCGCCGAGGAGGCCGAAGCCAAGTACCAGGCGATTGCCGCGCTGGCCACGCTGGAGGACGCGCTGGCCTATCTCGGCCGCTTCTTCGACCACCATGACTTCAGCCAGTACGACCCGGATGCACCGTTCCCGGAGCTGGGTGACATCGGCAGTAACTCATTCCGTTCCACCACCGACCGCATCAAGCAGGATGCGCGTGAGAAGGGGCTGAGCCTGCGCCAGGTGGCGCTTGAAGCGGTGAGCCCGCGACCAAACTTCATCGGCACGCCGGAGCACGTGGCCGATGAGCTGATCCGTTGGTTCGACGCCGGTGCCAGCGACGGCTTCATTCTCGGCTTTGCCGCACAGCGTGAAGGCCTGGATGATTTCGTGACCCAGGTGCTGCCGATCCTGCAGGCCCGCGGCTACCACCAGCGTGAGCTGCAGGGGCAGACCCTGCGTGAGCATCTGGGACTGCCGTACAAGGCCAGCCGGTATGCGGCCGATGCCGAACCTGCGCGGAAGGCGGGGTAGGGCGATGAGCGGAGAATCGGCAGTAGCGCCGGGCCATGCCCGGCGGAATTCCCAATCGACCGGCATATTGCCCGAGATCGCGGCACGCGCCGAGGCGGCCATTGCGATCCGTCATGACCTGCATCGGCACCCGGAGCTGGCCTTCAAGGAGCACCGCACCAGCGCGCGTGTGGCCGAGCTGCTGCAACAGTGGGGCTATGAGGTCACCACCGGGCTCGGTGGCACAGGCGTTGTCGGCACGCTGCAACGCGGGCAGGGCGGCCGTCGTCTCGGCCTGCGCGCCGACATCGATGCATTGCCGATCCACGAGGACTCCGGCCTGGCCTATGCCAGCCAGACCGAGGGGTTGATGCATGCCTGCGGCCACGATGGGCATACCGCCATCCTGCTGTCTGCCGCCCATTACCTGGCCCACCACGGACGGATCGATGGGACCCTGCAGCTGGTATTCCAGCCGGCCGAGGAGACGGGGTCGGGCGCATCGAAGATGATTGCCGACGGCCTGTTCGAGCGCTTCCCGGTGGACGCGATCTATGGCCTGCACAACTGGCCGGGCGTGCCGGTGGGCCACTTCGGCTTTGTCGATGGCCCGGCGATGGCGTCGGTGGACTGGGCGCGGCTGAGGGTGATCGGCAAGGGCGGGCATGGTGCCGAGCCACAAGGGAGTGTCGACCCGATCCTGGCGGCGGCGCACATTGTTACCGCGTTGCAGAGCGTGGTGTCACGCAATGTCGATCCACGGCAGATGGGGGTGGTCACTGTTGGCTCGATCCACGGCGGCCAGGCCGCCAATGTGATTCCGGACGTGGTGGAGCTGAAACTGACCGTGCGCGCTTACCTGCCGGAGGTACGCGACACCCTGCGGCGCCGGGTCACCGGGATTGCCGAGCAGACCGCCGCCGCATTCGGTGCGCGCGCCGAGATCGAGTTCCCGCGCGGCTTTCCCAGCGTGATCAACCACCCGCAGCAGACCGCCTACATCCGCGAGGTCGCTGTGCAGGGATTTGGTGCCGAACAGGTGGTTGCCGAGTTCGCGCCGCGCACCGCCAGCGAGGACTTCGCCTTCCTGTTGCAGGCGCGGCCGGGCAGTTTTGTGTTCGTCGGCAACGGCGACAGTGCGCCGCTGCACAGCCCGCGCTACGTGTTCAACGACGCGGCCATCGCACCGGCCGCCAGCCTGTGGGCTCGACTGGCCGAAGACTATCTGGTGAAGGACGTGGCATGAGCAGCAACGAACGCTTCCTCTATACCTCGGTGGATGATCCGCTGGCACGGCCTCTGTTCGATGGCCTGGAACAGGAGTACGACAGCCGCTACGCCGACGTGCGCCGACGCATCGGTGGCAGCGCCCGCGAGGAGCTGCAGCGCTACCCGGCGCAGGCCTTTGCTGCCCCGGTAGGGGCGTTCTTACTGCTGCTGCGAGACGGCGTGGCGATCTCCGGTGGCGCGTTCATGCCGCACCGCGATCTGGACACTGCCGAATTCAAGCGAATCTGGACGCTGCCCGGGCTGCGTCGCCAGGGCATCGCGCGGCGCGTGCTGCAGGAGCTGGAAGACCAGGCGGCGCGGCAGGGATACCGGCGGGTGTTCCTGACGACGGGCTTCCGCCAGCCTGAAGCTGTTGGCCTGTACCTCAGCCATGGCTACACCGCGCTGTTCGATCTGGAGGCCGACCCGGAAACGGTTGCGCATCTGCCGTTCGAGAAACATCTGCGGGCAGCGACGCCTGTCGTTGCGCCTGCGCTTGCCGCGCTGTACGGGGCCCACGCATGAGTACGCCGTCGACCGCGCTGGAGGGCATCGCCGCTCGTCCGGCGCCAGCACCGGCGCTGAAAATAGTGCCGGCCCGGCATCCGCTGCAGATCTTCGGCACGGTGCTGGCACTGGCGCTGATCCTGATCGGGCTGCAGTCCGTGCTGGGCAACCCGCGCTGGGGCTGGGGCACCTTTGCGGAGTGGTTCTTCGCACGTCCGGTGCTGGAAGGCCTGGGGCGCACGTTGCTGCTGACCGCACTCGGTACCGGGCTCGGCTTCGCACTGGGCACCTTGCTGGCCCTGGCCCGCGTCTCCGGTTCGCCGTTGCTGTCGGCGGTGTCGTGGGGCTACGTGTGGTTGTTCCGTTCGATCCCGCTGCTGGTGCTGTTGCTGCTGCTGAACAATCTGGGCTACCTGTACAGCACCATCGAGCTGGGTGTGCCGTTCACCGGCATCAGCCTGTTCTCGTACCCGACCACGCAGCTGATCGGTGTGTTCACCGCCGCGGTGCTGGGCCTGACCCTGAACCAGGCCGCGTTCTCGGCCGAGGTGATCCGCGGTGGCATCCTCTCGGTCGACCACGGCCAGTACGAGGCTGCGGCCGCGCTCGGCCTGCCGCGCGGTCGCCAGGTGCGCCGCATCATCCTGCCGCAGGCAATGCGTTCGATCCTGCCGGCCGCGTTCAACGATGTGATTGGCCTGGCCAAGAGCACCTCGGTGGTCTACGTGCTGGCGCTGCCTGAGCTGTTCTACACCGTGCAGGTGATCTACCGGCGCAACCTGGAAGTTGTGCCATTGCTGATGGTGGCCACGGTCTGGTACCTGGTGATCCTGACCGTGTTGTCGCTGCTGCAGCGGCGCGTGGAGCAACGCTTCGCGCGCGGCCAACTGCAGCGCGAGCGCTCGGTGTCGCGGGTGTCGTCACCGGTGCGGACATCCAGTGATGCCGCACCGCGCGTAGTCAATCGCCCGCGCATCGCCGCCCAGGTGGAGGCGGGCGAGGGTGCGGCGGTATCGCTGCATGGCGTGGGCAAGGTGTTCGGCGATCAGCCGGTGCTGGAAGACGTGAACCTGGAGCTGCGCGCCGGCAGCGTGACGGTGCTGATCGGCCCGTCCGGTGCCGGGAAATCCACGCTGCTGCGGTTGATCAACCACCTGGAACGTGCCGACAGCGGCTACGTGACCGTCGGCGGCCAGCTGATCGGTTACCGCCGCGAGGGTGACACGTTGTACGAACTTCCCGAGCGCGAGATCCGCCGTCGGCGTGCCGAGGTGGGCATGGTGTTCCAGGGCTTCAATCTGTTCCCGCACCTGACCGCATTGGAGAACATCATCGAGGCGCCAATCGCGGTGCGCGGTGTGCCGCGTGCGCAGGCCGAGCGGCAGGCGCGCACGCTGCTGGAGCGGGTGGGCCTGGCCGACAAGGCCGATGCGTTCCCGCGCCAGCTGTCCGGTGGCCAGCAGCAGCGCATCGCGATTGCCCGCGCGCTGGCGCTGCAGCCGAAGGTGCTGCTGTTCGACGAACCGACCTCGGCGCTGGACCCGGAGCTGGTGGCTGAAGTGCTGAGCGTGATCGAAGAACTGGCCCGCTCCGGTACCACGCTGGTGATCGTCACCCATGAGCTGAGCTTCGCCCGCCGCGTGGCCGACCACGTGGTGATGATGGACCAGGGCCGGGTGATCGAGCAGGGCACGCCCGAGGCTCTGTTCGAGCGCCCGCGCCAGCAACGCACCGCCGATTTCCTGGCCAAGACCCTGTAACCCTCAAGGAATGCCATGAGCCCTGCAGCACCCCGTCGCCCCTCACGCAGCACCTTGTTGATCGCAGGCGTGCTGGTCATCGGCATCGCCGGCATCGTCTACTCGCGCGTGCGCCAGGCCCCGGATGCCGGCGCCGTGGCCGCGACCAGCCTGGCCGGCGCGAACACCGCCATCCTGAAGGGCACGCTCGACGCGGAGGCGCAGGCCTTGATTCCGGCTGGCTACCGCTTCGTCACGCCGGGCGCATTCACCGTGGCGACCCACCCGGGGCAGCTGCCGCTGGCCGATTACGGCGCCGACAGCAAGGACGTGGTCGGTATCGAGCCCGACATCGCACGGCTGATCGCCGATGCGTTGGGCCTGAAGCTGGTGATCGTGCCGGTGGCGTGGGCCGACTGGCCGTTGGGGCTGGAATCGGGCAAGTACGATGCGGTGCTGTCGAACGTGACGGTCACCGAGGAGCGAAAGAAGAAGTTCGATTTCTCCAGCTACCGTTACGACCTGCTGGGCATCTACACGCGCACTGATGGGCCGATCCAGAAGATCGAAAAGCCGGCCGACGTTGCCGGGCTGAAGGTGGTGGTCGGTGCCAGCACCAACCAGGACCAGATCCTGCGGCAGTGGGACCAGCAGAACATCGCTGCCGGCTTGAAGCCGGTGGAGTACCAGTACTTCGATGACGCGGTGGTCGGCCGGTTGGCGGTGATCACCGGGCGGGCCGATGTCTCGTTCGAGCCCAATGCCACCGGCGCGTACTCGGCACGCGACGGCAAGGTGCGGCGCGTGGGCCTGTTCCCCGGCGGATGGCCGAACGCTGCGGCGATCTCGGTGACCACCCGCAAGGGCAGCGGCCTGGCTGATGCGGTGACGCAGGCGCTGAACACGCAGATTGCCAGTGGTACCTATGCGCAGGCGCTGAAGCGATGGAACGTGGCCGAGGAAGCCGTGCCGCAGTCGCAGACCAATCCGCCGGGGTTGCCAACGTTGCAATGACACCGGGCGTGGCCCGGGTGACCCCCCGCTTTGTAGAGCCAAGCCTTGCTCGGCTGCTTTACCAGCGCGCCTCCAGCGTTTTGAACGGTTTCGCCAGCCGCACACCCTCGGCATCGAAGTCGGAAACGCTATGCCCATCCACACGCACCGTCTTCGGCATGGTGCGCGCCGGCCACCAGACTTTCACTGCCGTCCCGCTGCGCAACCCCTTGCCCAGCGTGACCGTCAGCGTGCCGTCGCGCTGCCGCGCCTGCATCTGCAACGTGCCATACGCGGTCGGCAGCCGCTCCACCGCCAACCCATCGCCCGCCACCCACGACGGCGGCGTGCCCGGCAGCAATGACAACGCATCATCGTCTTCGCGCATCAGCATGCCGAACAGCGTGCGGCCGTACTCGGCACCAATCCAGGTATGCGGCATGTCGCCCAGGTAGCGGGGGAAACGCAGCCGCGAGTGCACGACCTCGGCCAGTACCTGCCACTCAAGCGGGCGCCGATCATGCAGCAGTCCCTGCAGCAGCTCATCGGCAACCTGCGGTTGGCCCAGGTGCACATGGCTCAGCACGTTGCGGATCTCATACGGCGTATAGGCGTACAGCGCATCGGGCTGGCTGCGCTTGCGCACATCCTCCAGATAACACGCGAAGGTGGTCCGCAGTGCCTCGGCGGGCAGCACGCTCTGCGCACCGGTGGGGTCCAGTGCGATCGATACGCCGGTTGGATCGCCATCGCCCAGGTCGGCCGAGGAGGGGATGAAGTCGATGCCCTTCCACGCCATCGTCGCCTGGATAGAGGCGTGCAGCGCGTCGTAGAGCAGCTTGTATTGCTCGCGCGCCCAGGCAGCAGTCTCGTGGTCACCCAGTGCCTCGGCCAGCCATGCGCCGTCGTGCCATCCCTTCAGGCCCCAATAGTCGTCCCAGTAGCTGTGGGTGGGAGATGGATAGCCCTCATGGCTGATCGACGGTGCAAGGATGCCCGCGAAGCGCTCCGGCGCCGGCTGGTCGGCCTTGTAGCCGGGCACCAGCGTGCGCTCGCGTAGTTCCTGCAGGAACTGCAGCGCGGCCTTCACCTTGGGCAGGTAGGCACGCACCGATTCCGGTCCACCATCCAAGCGCGCGACATCGGCCACCAACGCGACGTACTGTCCCTGGCTGTCGTACTCGATGTCCGATCCAAAGCCGGTGTTGACACTGCCATCGTCGTTGAGGATCGGCGAGACCAGGCCGTTGGCATGCACGCCGTGTTCGCTGTACCAGACCAGGTAGTCGCGCGCGACGCGTGCTTCGCCCATGCGCAGCAGCACCGCCGAGGTGGCCATGCCGTCGCGGATGAAGGAGCGGTTGTAGTTGCGGGGCCCGGGCTGCATGGCCGGGCCGGTCTGGTTGATCAGCATGTAGGCGGCCTGCGCGCGCAGCATGTCCACCAGCGAAGGATCGGGCAGGCGCAGCCCGACCTGGCCCAGCCGTGCCTGCCAGTCCGCGGAGGCCTGCGTGGCCAGGGAATCGAACGCCGTATTGGCATCGCGGGGCAGCGTGGCCAGATCGAGCGCAGGCGCCTCCGGCAGTGCGCCCTTGCTATCGGCGGCGGCAGTACCCAGCGGGAACGCGACCACGATGGCATCGCTGGCGCCCGGTGCCAGTGATACACGGTAGTTGAGCGCGGCGGCGGCAAGACCCTGGTCATCACGCGCCTGTTGCGTGGAGGGCAGCTGGCCGGCAGCGAGGATCGCGGTGATTTCCGTTGCGCCCTCCCTGCCAAATGGCGCCGCGCCGGATGCAGTCACCGGCGTGAGCGACTGCAGCAGCGTGCGTCCATTGATGCGCACGGCCTGTCCATCGATCGCCACATCGCGGATGGGTGACAGCCCGCCGTTCTGCCACGGTGGATTCATCTGCATCGGGCGCACGACCAGGCTGAGCGTGCCGTCGATCCTGGTGCCGCCGGTGTTGCGCAGGCGATGACGCAGGAACGTTACCGGCTGGCCGTTGCGCTCGATGGCGAACACTTCACTGCGCAGCTCCAGGCCGGGTTGCGGTGACCAGGTAGCGGAGGGCATCGGCTTCCAGCCGTCCCGCAATGCATGCTGCACGTTCTGCCCGGCCGCACCCGCAGTGCTCCCGTCGGCGCTGCGCCAGATCGGCTGCACCAACGGCGCGCCCTTGAAGGCTTCGAGGTTTCCGTACTCGTCGAAGATCGATTTCTGTCGCCCGGCATGCACGCCGACGGCAGTCCAGTAAGTCTGCTGCATCTGCAGCGAGGCCGGGAACAACGCGCGCTGCGCGCCGCTGGCGACGATCTGATACTGCTTCATCGGTGTCATCACGGCTTTTGGGCCGAGCAGGCGCAGGCGTGCCACCTTTGGTGCAGATCCATCCACGCTCAGGCGGAATGCACGCACGGCCTGTGCGGCATTGGCGGCCAGCCAGCTCTGGCGGTGGCTGGCCGCCTGCGCATCGTGCGCGAGGTCGTGCCACCGGCCCTGTGCATCCTGAACCTGCAATCGGGCAGGGCCGCGGTTTCCATCAGCCCAGTCGACCACCAGACCAGCCGTCGATTGAGTCTGCGGCAGCGTGATCTCTAACGCATGGGATCCATTTGTCCCGGCCGGCATCGGAACGGTGCCGCCGCCTTGCCAGAGCGCTGCTGCCTGCGCTGCATCGATACCGCTGATGCGTGCGCTGAGCGTGCTGTCCAGCGGCTCCATCTCGAAGATCGACACGCCCCAGTCGGAAGTGCGCTGCGGACTGGCCAGCCGCAGATAGCGCGCCTGCCGCGGCGCGAAGTACAGCGTTTCCACATCGCCCAGTGAATCGGCCATCGTGTACGCGGTCTGCCACTGCGTGCCATCCAGTGAGGTCTGCAGTGAATAGCCTTCCGGATTGGAGACATCCCAGGTGAGGCGCGCGCCGGCCAGCAGGGTGGGCGCGCCCAGGTCGATCTGGAACCAGTGCCCAGGGCTGAAGGCGCCGCCGGTCACGGTCTTCGGGTCGCCGTCGATCAGGTGGCCGATCGCCATCGCCGGCACCTGCTGCGAGGAACTGCTGGCCTGCCATTGGCTGCGCGGGGGGAGGGTCTGTGCCTGTGCGCTGGAGGCCAGGGCGGCCAACAGCAGGGCAATGGCAGATCGCCATGGGATAGCTGAGCGGGAGACCTTGGAGCGTTCGGCGCGCAACGTCATTACGGACAGCCTCGCAGGTTCGACCGGAATCGGGCGAACGCTACGCTAGCAAGGGATGTAATCGGTTACATGACGCGCTGCAATAGCGCCAGGCTGTGCGCGGCGTGTCGGAGGCATGACCGCGTTGACGGCTATGGTTCTGGACGCGCGCCTCGGAAGGGCTAGCTTGGGTCAAGGTCAAGGAGTTCAGTATGGGTTGTCATATGACAACCTTCGTTGGACAGGTGCAGGCTTCGGAGAAGGCGGATGTCTCGTGTGCGTGACCCCGACAAGGACATTGAAGCCGCATTGCGATTTGCGGAAGCGAGGGGTTGGAGATTGCGGGTGGGCGGCAGCCATGCGTGGGGGCGGATGTACTGCCCCTACAACGACAGCAAATGCCGGAGCGGGGAATTCTGCGTCGCGAGCATCTGGAGCACGCCACGCAACACCTGCAATCACGCCAGAGTGCTGCGCCGTGTGGTCGAGAACTGCAGCCGTGAGCAATGAGAAACGGTGCGAGCCGAAACGAGATAGGCAGATGATGGAATTCAATTTCACCCTGAAGTACCGCCTGCCGGACGCGTACGACGATGGCGGCATGCTGGAGCAGCGACTTGTGGAATCGGGTTGCGATGATGCGCTGCTGGGCATCGGACGACCTGGCCGGATGGCGCTGGCATTCTGTCGTGAGGCTGACAATGCCGGTGCCGCCCTGGCGTCGGCATTGGGCGACGTACAGCGTGCCGTGCCGGGGGCCGAGCTGGTCGAAGTAAGCCCCGATCTGGTGGGGCTGACCGATGTGGCGGACCTGTTGGGGGTATCACGCCAGAACATGCGCAAGCTGATGCTGGCCAACCCGCAGTCGTTTCCTTCACCGGTTCACGAAGGGACGACGTCGATCTGGCATCTGGCTGACATCCTCGACTGGCTGCAGGCGCGCGGCAGTGGGAAAGTCACCTCGGAAATGGCGGAGCTTGCCACCGCGGCGCTGCAGCTCAACCTGGCCCGCGAAGGGCGCAGGTTGCAGCCAAAGGTGTAGTGCGGGCCACGGCCAGCACCCACCCGGAAAGCGAGGCGTTACAGCTCCACCGTCTCCCACCAGCGCGTACCCGCCTGCGGCGCCTGCATGTCCAGCGCTTCGCCCATCATCGGCGTGGCCACCGGCACGTTCTTCGCGGCCGCCAATGCCGTGATGCGCTCGAACGGCTGCTGCCATGCGTGCAGTGCCAGATCGAAGGTGCCATTGTGGATCGGCAGCAGCCACTTGCCGCGCAGGTCCAGGTGCGCCTGCAGCGTCTGTTCCGGCTGCATGTGCACGAACGCCCAGCGCGGATCATAGGCGCCGGTCTCGATCATGGTCAGGTCGAACGGACCATACTTTTCGCCGATGGCCTTGAAGCCGTCGAAGTAGCCGGTGTCGCCGCTGAAGAAGATGCGGAAGTCACCGTCCTGGATCACCCACGAGGCCCACAGGCTGCGGTCGCTGTCGCCCAGTCCGCGGCCGGAGAAATGCTGGCCCGGGGTGGCGATCAGGCGCAGGCCATTGGCCTCGGTCGATTGCCACCAGTCCAGCTGTTCGACCTTGCTGGCGTCCACGCCCCAGGCGATCAGCTGGTCGCCGACGCCGAGCGGTGCAATGAAGCGCGCGGTCTTGCCGGCCAGCTGCATCACCGCTGCGTGGTCGAGGTGGTCGTAGTGGTTGTGCGAGAGGATCACGCCGGCGATCGGCGGCAGATCGTCGATGTTGATCGGCGGCGCATGGAAGCGGGCCGGGCCCATCCACTGCACCGGCGAGGCGCGCTCGGAGAACACCGGGTCGGTCAGCCAGTACTGGCCGCGCAGCTTCAGCAGGATCGTGGAGTGCCCCAGCCGGAACAGGCTGCGGTCCGGTGCAGCATCCAGTGTGGCGCGGTCCAGCGGCTGCACTGGAATCGGGTGCGCGGGCACGGTGCCCTTGGGTTTGTTGAAGAGGAACGTCCACCAGATGTCCAGGCCGTCGCGCAGGCCCATCGCTGGACGGGGCAGGGCATTGCGGAACTTGCCATCACGGTACTGCGGCGACTCGGGGAAGTCGGGGAGGGACCAGGACTTGCAGAAGGTGTAGGCGGTCACGGCGAGGATTCCAAGCAGGAGGACAAGGAGCAGGCGCTTCATGGGTGACGTCCGCTGAGTACACTGCACAGTGTAGTTTCGGGTTTTCCAAAAGTACACTACTGAGTGTAAAATGGAGGCATCCGTTCAGTTATCCGGTTCCCGCCATGCCCCGTGCCCCGCAACGCCTGACCGACCGCAAACGCGAAGCCATCGTGCGCGCGGCGGTGGAGGAGTTCCGTGCGGCGGGCTACGAGGCGACCAGCATGGACCGCATTGCCGAGGCGGCCGGCGTCTCCAAGCGCACCGTCTACAACCACTTCCCGAGCAAGGAAGCGCTGTTCTCGATGATCCTCGAGGAGCTGTGGGAGCGCAGCGTGGCCAGCGACACATTGCCTTACCGCGCCGACCAGCCGCTGCAGGCGCAGTTGCTGCAGTTGCTGGGGCAGAAGCTGGAATTGCTCAGCGATGCCAACTTCATCGACCTGGCGCGGGTGGCGATGGCCGAGATCATCCACTCACCGGAGCGTGCGCAGGCCATCGTCTGCCGCATGGGTGAAAAGGAAAGCGGCGAGAGTGCATGGATCCGCGCGGCCATCGCCGATGGCAGGTTGCGCGAGGTCGATCCGGAATTTGCTGGCCACCAGCTGCACGGGCTGGTGAAGAGCTTTGCGTTCTGGCCCCAAGTTACGATGGGGCAGGCGCCGTTGAACGCACAGGAGCGTGCACGCGTGGCCGAATCGGCCGTGGCGATGTTCCTCGGTTTCTACGCGGTCTAGCTGGCGGCGAAGCGGCGGAACTCGTCGGCCGGCAGCGCCGCCGAGTACAGATAGCCTTGGCCGACATCCACGCCCAGTGCGCGCAGTTGTTGTTCCTGCGCCAGGGTTTCGGTACCTTCGGCCACCACGATCGCGCCGCAGCGGTGCGCAACCTCGACGATGAAGCGCACGATCGACTGCGACTTGGCGTCGGACAGTGTGGCGATCAGCGCCTGTTCGATCTTGACCTCGGCGATGGCCAGCTGCGAGAGCAGGATCAGGGTTGAATACCCAGCGCCGAAATCATCCAGCGACAGGGTGACCTCTGCCGCCAGCAGCTGTGCGATGTTGGCATCTACCACGTCGCGCTCGACGATCTCGGTCCATTCGACGATCTCCAGGCGCAACATCACGCCAGGCACATCGTGCAGCTGCAGCAGTTCCTGCAGGCGCAGGCCGAAGTCGGGCAGGCGCAGTGACTCGGCCGAAACGTTCACTGCGATCTTCAGCTGCCAGCCATCGCGTCGGCACTGCTGCAGGAAGTGGATGGCCGACTGCAGCGTGGCCCATTCCAGTTCAGCCAACCGCCCCTGCCGACGCAGCAGGGAGATCACCCGCATCGGTGCGATCATCCTGCCCTCGGTATCGCGCATGCGCAGCAGTGCTTCGGCGCCGACCAGCCGGCGATCCTGCAGGCGATGCTTGGGCTGGTAGCACAGCGGCGCATCCCCCTGCTGCAACCAGCGTTCGAGTGAGCTCTCGATCAGGGCGTCGATCTCGCTGTCGCGCTGGATCGGGTCATCAAAGAACACCACGCCGGATTCGATCGCACTCAGTGCAACGGTGATCGCACGGAACGGAAGATGTCCTTCGTCGGCATCTACGGGGGGCTTCAATTCGACTACCGCACAGCGGAACAGCGGCCGGAAACCGGGCCAATCGCGGCCGACCTGCTCGGCCAGGTTGCTGGCCAGCTCGGTGATCTGCGGTTGCGTGCGCAGTTCGGACAAGGCCAGGTCGCGCACCAGGATCGCCAGCGCGGCATCGCCGAACTGGTAGATCTCCAGTTGCGTGGCCGGCAGCGAGGGCAGCAGCCGATGTACTTCTTCGGTGCTGTCGCGCTGCCAGATACCGTTGTCCTGCAGCGGACCATAGCGCAGGCGCAGATCGCGCAGGTTGCCCATCTCGGCCACGATCAGGCAGGCCTTGCCGATGCCGTCGTTGTCGCGCCAGAAGTGCTGCAGGCGTTCGCCGAGCGCGCGCATGTTGGGCAGGCCACTGATCGGATCGATACGCAGCCAGGCCTGTTCGCGTTGGCGCTGCACGTCGATCTGCGCATCGTTGTAGACCAGTGCGAACACCGCGCCCAGCATCAGCAATGACAGCGGCAGCGCCAGCAGGCGCTGGATCGCCAGCTCTTCCACCGGCAGCAGCTCGGCGCCGATGATCGCCACGCCCAGGGCCAAGCCGAACGCGGTGACGGCGATGCGTACGCCCCAGGCCTGCAGGATCATGCGCAGCGAGAGTTCATTGAGCATGCGCGGGTGCAGGCGCCTGCGCAGCCAGACGCCTGCCAACATCTGCAGTGCGGCCTCAAGGCCAGCAGGCAGGAAGTACAGCGTGCCTGCGAACTGGTAGCGGGCCAGCAGGCTGGCGCCGAGGCAGGCCAGGCCGCCGCGCCAGCCGCCAAGCAGGCCACTGACCAGCAGGATGTCGAAACCCAGATGGAGCTTGACCACCCCTTGCGTATAGCGGGCCACGAACCACGAGTTGAACAGGTAGATCAGGCCCAGCGCTACGCCTACGTACAGGCGGCGGCCTTCGATGGCGCGGCCGGCGCGACGGGTGGCGATCAGCAGCACGCCGATCATGCCGATCACCGCCGTGGCCTGCAGCAGGTAAAGCGGCAGGCTGGGCAGGGCGCTGTCCAGGACCTGGGCCGCAACCCGTGAAAGCGCATCCATAGCAGGTTCCCGCCTGTGACCGACGGCCAGTGAGGAGCAGGGTAAACCACGGCCGCCTGTGCGGCCACCGCGAGTGCCCTGCGCTGCCCCTGGGGGTCAGTAGCGCGGGTCGGCGATGGCGGGCAGTACCAGTTCACGTACGAAGCCGGACGGCGACAGCTGCAGCAGCGCACGCACCAAGGTCACCACGTCGTGCACCGGCACCAGTTCGCCATCGCCGCGCGCTGCCGCCGCTGCCACGGGAACCGACAGTGCATCGTCGGTATTGAGGTAACCCAGCTGCAGGCTGGTCACGGCCAGGCGGCGGTCACGGAAGCCTTCGCGCAGGGCATCGGCGATGCCGTTGAGTGCGAACTTCGAGGCACCGAAGGCGACTTCCGGGCGCCCGCTGCGTGGCAGGGCCGAGGTCGAGCCGGTCAGTACCAGCTGTGGGCGCGGTGCGCCCAGAACGCGCGGCAGCAGGCGCTGAAGCAACACGAGCGTGGCGGTGATGTTGACGTCAACCAGCTGGGTGAGCGCGGCATCGCTTTCGTCGAGAAAGGCGTACTCGTCGCTGAAGGCCTTCTCTTCCCAGATGCCCAGGTTGTGGATCAGCACATCCAGATCAGCGGGCGCCTGCGCTGCGATGTGATTGGCAGCGACAGCAGGCTGGGACAGATCGGCTTCGATCCATTGCAGTGCGACGCCTTCGGGGCAGGCGATGTCGCGCGGGCGAGTGCGCGAGACACCGACGACGGTGTCGCCGGGCTGGCACAGACCTTCAACGAATGCCCGACCCAGGCCCCTGCTGGCGCCGATGACCATCAATTTCATGTTGCTTCCTTGTTGTACTGCGGCAGTCTCAATCGACTGCCAGAACGGTGTCCCAGTCGGCGAACGCACGCAGGTTGGTGCGTTCAGCGGTAATGATCGAGGCGATGTTGTCGAGCTGGCAACGGTACTGTGGTAGTAGTCGTCGCAGCTGCTGCAGGTGCTGGGATGCACTGACCACTGACAGCCGGGTCAGTTTGGTCAGGCCTCCCATTGTGCGCTCTGCTGGGCGTTGTGCCTCGGGAGCGGCGAGAATCCGTAGGGTCCGCAGCAACAGGAACATCCCGGCATGGGAGCACCCAATCCCTTCACTGATGGCCTGCGGCTGCCGCGGGCATGGCAGGAAGCGTTGGCCGATGCGCACATCGAGCGGCAGTCGATCGGCGTGTCGCGCGCGGATGTCGCGCGGGTGCATCGTCCCGGGCAGACCGACGCCTTCCTGAAATCGGAAGTGATCGATGCCTTCAGTGAACTGGGTGATGAGATCGCCCGGCTGCGTTGGCTGCAGGCGCAGGGGCAGTCGGTGCCGACGGTGATTGCCACGACCGAGGAGGGCGGTCGGCGCTGGTTGTTGATGAGCGCGTTGCCCGGCCGCGACTTGGCCTCCTCGCCGGAGCTCGCGCCGAGACGGGTGGCAGAACTGCTGGCTGACGCACTGCGTGGCCTGCATGCCGTGCCTGTAGCCAACTGCCCGTTCGACCAGCAGTTGGCATCGCGCCTGCAGGCCGCACAGGCACGCGTCGAGGCGGGGCTGGTCGATGCCGATGACTTCGACGACGAGCGGCTGGGCCAGAGCCCGCAGCAGGTTTTCGCCGAGCTGCGCGCTACCCGGCCCGCTCATGAAGACCTGGTGGTCAGTCATGGCGATGCCTGCCTGCCCAACCTGATGGTGACCGATGGGCGGTTCACTGGCTTCATCGATTGTGGCCGGTTGGGCGTGGCCGACCGCTATCAGGACCTGGCCCTGGCCGCGCGCAGCCTGGTCCACAATTTCGGGGAGAGCCGCTGTGTCGCCACGCTGTTCCAGCGCTACGGTGCGGTCCCTGATGAGCGGCGGCTTGCATTCTATCGGTTGCTTGACGAGTTTTTCTGAGACCGCGCACGGCTGGCGATGGCTGCGCAGATCAGGCCACCCACCACGCTCAGGTGTTCCAGCGCGAAGAACAGGGCCAGTTTTTGTTCCGCACCTTGCTTGGCCCAGAAGGTGTGCACGATGACGATGGTCAACAGCATGAACACCGCAAGTGCACCGCTGCCCAGCCACAGCAGGCGATCAAACAGCAGGCACAGTGAGCCGCCCAGCAGCACCACTGCACTGGCGATGTTGAACAGTACAGGCGGGTGCAGCCCGGCCGCCTGCATTTCGGCCACGCTGTTATCCCACGCCAGCAGCTTGGCCAGACCCGAGGACAGGAACACCACGGCCAGCAGCAGTCGGGCGAGGAACCACAGCACGCGGCTGTCGAGCAGGGTGGCGATCATCCGTGGCATGCAGGAACTCCGGGAGAGGACGGGGCAGGGCGCGCAGCATCGGGCCTAAACCGCAGTTGAGGTCAAGGTTGGCTGAACGAAGCCCGGCGATGATCTGAGGCCTATCTTTTAAATGGACGAACGTTCGTTCACTATCTGCACCATGAGCCGAACCGACCGCAACGAGCAACGCATCGCGCAGATCCTGCAGGCCGCCCTGCAGTGCTTCCTCGTCAGGGGATTCCACCAGACCAGCATGCGTGACATCGCGCAGGCGGCCGGCGTCAGCCTGGGCAATCTCTACAACCACTTCCCGGGCAAGGAAGCGATCATCCTTGCCGTGGCGGTGGCAGAGAGCGAAGAACTGGCACCTTTGCTGCAGCGACTGGCCGCGTCCGATGGCGAGCGTGCACAGGTACTGGTTTTCCTTCAGGACTTCCACGCACTGTGCCGCCAGCCGGAATGGGCGACGCTTGCCGTCGAAGTGCTGGCCGAGAGCGCACGCAATCCGGCCGTGGCCGAGGCCTTCGCGGCCAATCGCAGGCAATTGCAGGCGACGCTGGCCGAAGCCCTGCAGCAGTTGGCTCAGCGCGAGCGGCGGCGTCCCGTGCTGGCAGCGGCACTGCAGGCGCAGGTGCTGCTGGATGCCATCGAAAGCGATGCACTGCGTCGGGGGCTGGGCGAAGCCGATGGCACCGATGGGGCATCGCTGGATCTTGGCCTGCTCGCGCTGCTGCTCGGGGCACGCGCATGAGCGCCGTTGACCGGCGCTTGCACGGCCTTGATCTGGCCCGCTACCTCGCCTTGGCCGGCATGGTGCTGGTCAACTTCCGCCTGGCGATGGCCGTGCCGGCAGAGGGTGAGGGTCGGTTGGCAGGATTCTTCCATCTGCTGGAAGGCAAGGCGTCGGCGACCTTCGTCACCCTGGCCGGTCTTGGCCTGGTGCTGGCTACGCAGCGGCAGCAATGGTGGCCGGCCAGTGTGCAGACCTGGCGGCGCGCGCTGTTCCTGCTGGTGCTGGGCCTGCTCAATCTGACCGTGTTCCCCGCCGACATCCTGCATTACTACGCGGTGTACTTCGCGCTGGCCGTGGTGTGGCTGCGCGCCTCCCCGCAGGTATTGCTGGCCAGCATCGTTGGCCTTGCCGCCTGTTCGTTCTGGGCGCTGCTGCACTGGGACTACAGCCAGGGATGGAACTGGCAGACGCTGGAGTACGCCGGCCTCTGGCAATGGCCAGGTGCCGCGCGCAACCTGCTGTTCAATGGCTTCCATCCGCTGCTGCCCTGGCTGTGCTTCTTCCTGCTGGGCATGTTGCTGGCGCGGCTGCAGTTGTCGCAACCGCGGGTGCAGCGTGCACTGCTGGTGCTGGGCGTGCTGTTGATCGGTGCCGGCCAGGGCGTGCAGCAGCTTGCGCAGGGAACGCCCTTGCAGGTGTGGCTGGGAACGCAGCCGATGCCGCCGGGACCGGCTTATGTGCTTACGGGTGCGGGTGCGGCCTGCAGTGTCATCGCCGCCTGCCTGTGGCTGGCACGGGTACATCCGGGCGACTGGCTGGAGCCGTTCACGGCGGCAGGGCGCATGACCCTCACGCTCTATGTCGGCCACATCCTGCTGGGCATGGGAACACTGGAAAGCCTTGGCCTGCTTGATGGGCGTGCTTCGCTTGCGTCGGTGCTGTTGTGGGCGCTGTTGTTCCTGATGCTGGCGACAGGCGCGGCCTGGCTATGGTCGTGGCAGTTCGCACGCGGCCCGCTGGAGACGGTGATGCGGCGCATCGCAGGCTAGTTCCCTGGTCGTGCTGAAGCGATGTTGTGACGGACATGTCTGTGCCGCGGCGAACGCATCTGCGATAGTGGTGGCAGGTAACACTTTCTGCTTGCATCCATGTCATTCGCTTCGGCGCAGCATCTCGGCGAAGTCCTGCAACAATCCTATGGCATCACCCCCACCGCCGTGGTGCCACGCCCGGTGGGCGCCGACGCCAATGCCAGCGTGTATCGCGTCGATGCGCGGCACGGGCAGTGGTGGTTGAAATGCCGTACCTACCAGGTCGCCCCAGCGGTGTGGGACAGCCTGCATTGGATGCGCGGCACGCTGGGTATCGATGAGATCGTCGCGCCGTGGCCGGCGTTGACCGGTGGTGCGTCTGTGCAGCGCTGGGGATTGCAGTTCACCCTGTTCCCGTATGTGGAAGGCCAGTCCGGGTTCGAGGCGGCGTTGAGCCGCACGCAGTGGAAACGGCTGGGGGAGGTGCTGCGGCGCCTGCATGGCGCGCAGTTGCCAGCGCAACTGCAGCAGGCACTGCCGATCGTACGGCTGGAAACCGCGGCGCTGGAGACCGTCGGGCAATGGTTGGCCGGCGAGGGCCTGGCGGCCGCGAAGGACGGGCTGGGTCGCGCATTCGTTTCGGTATGGGATCAGCAGCATGCGCGCATCGCGGCGTTGCATGCGCAGGCACGGGAGCTGCTCGCGGCGTTGCAGGACGCGCCGGTAGACCTGCATCTGTGCCACACCGATCTGCATGCCGGCAACCTGCTGATGGCCAATGACGGGGGCCTGCACCTGATCGATTGGGATGGTCTGTCGCTGGCCCCACGCGAGCGTGACCTGATGTTCATCGGTGCCGCTGTTGGCGGGCGCTGGGGTCGCGAGAATCCACTGGGGTTCGAGGAGGGCTACGGCAGCGACCGCGGTGACCCACGCTGGATCGCCTGGTGCCGGCACTGGCGCATTCTGCAGGACCTGATCGAGTTCCAGCAGGTGCTGCTCGGCAGCGACGGAGAGGACCGATCGCCGCAGTTGCGCCGGCAGTCATTGCACTACCTGGGGGAGCAGTTCGCACCGGGCAATGTGTTCGATGCGGCGGAGCGGGTATATCGCGCGCTGGATCAGGTTCCAGGCCGTTGCCAGGATCGCCCCGGGTAGAGTCGACTGTTGGTCGACTATCGCGCGCAGCGCGGTTTCTGCCCGCTCCGAACGAAAAGCAGTCGACTAACAGTCGACTCTACCCATGGCCTGTCCATGCACGACCCATGGCTTGCCCGTGCAGGCCCCATGGCTTGTCCATGCAGATGGTTTTCATTCGGCGGGCTTGGCTGCTGCCGAGGCCGCCGCGCTTGCGGCGCGGCGCGACAACACGGCTTCGCGGTGGGCGATGTAGGCGTTGGCGGCGAGGATGATGCCGGCACCGATGAGCGTCCAGCGATCCACGCTTTCGTTGAACAGCAGCCAGCCGAGCAGCGTTACCAGCGGCAGCTGCAGGAAGCTGATCGGGGTCAGCGCCGAGACTTCACCGAGCCGCAACGCCCGCGTCCACAGCAGCTGGCCGACGGTGCCCAGCACGCCGGTGGCCAGCAGCCACAGCCACGCCATGCCGGAGGGCCAGACCCAGACGAACAGTGCCGGGACCAGCGACAGCGGCACCCAGAACACGTAGGTGTAGAGCACCACGGTGTCAGCGCTGTCGACACGGGTCAGCTGCTTGATCTGGATCGCCACCAATGAGCTGAGCACGGCGGCTGCCACCGCTACCAGGCTGCCGGCGGTGAAGCCGGCGGTACCGGGGCGCACGATCACCAGCACACCGATGAATCCAACCACCACCGCGGCCCAGCGCCGTATACGCACGGTCTCGCCCAGCCACAGCACGGCGGCGATGGTGACGAACAACGGCGTGGAGTACGAGAGGGAAACCGCCTGTGCCAGTGGCAGATGGCCCAGTGCCCAGAACGCGCACAGCATCGAACCGAGGCCGATCGCACTGCGCACGAAATAGCGCGGCAGCTGCTGGGTCTTCAGCGGCGCATGGCCCGGGCGCAACAGCATCGGCAGCAGTGCCAGCAGGCCGAAGGCATTGCGGAAGAACGCCACTTCCTGGGTCGGCACGTAACGGGTGGCATAACGAATCGCCACCGCCATCAGGCCGAAGGCCATCGTGCTGCCGAGCATCAGCAGCGCCGCCCGCATCGGGGTGGCGCTGGGGGAGAGGGCGGGGGTGTTCACCACTGTGCGCCGAGCAGGCGGGGCTCCGGTTCGATCGGCACGCCGAACTTCTCCAGCACTGAAGCGGAGATGCGTCGCGCCAGCGCCAGCAGTTCAGCACCGCTGGCATTGCCATGGTTGACCAGTACCAGCGCGTGGCTGGGGGCCACCCCGGCATCGCCTTCGCGGAAGCCCTTCCAGCCGCAGGACTCGATCATCCATGCCGCCGAGACCTTGCGCTTGCCGTCCTGGTCGGACGGGAACACCGGCAGGTCGGGGAAGTGCTGCAGCAGCACGTCGACCTGTTCCAGCGGCAGCACCGGGTTCTTGAAGAAACTGCCGGCGTTGCCCAGCACATCCGGGTCGGGCAGCTTGCGGCGGCGGATCGCGATCACCGCGTTGGCCACGTCCACTGCGCTCGGCAGCTCCACGCCCTGTGCCTGCAGTTCCTCGCGGATGCCGGCATAGTCCATGCGCAGGTCGTGCAGCAGCGGCAACTTCAGTTCGATGGCGGTGATCAGGTAGCGGTCCATCTGCTGCTTGAACACGCTGTCGCGGTAGGTGAAGCGACACTGCTCGTTGTCCAGCCGTACCCAGGTTTGTTCCTGGCAGTCCCAGGCCTCGACCGCCTGGATGAACTCGCCGACCTGCGCACCGTAGGCGCCGATATTCTGGATCGGCGCGGCACCGGCGGTGCCGGGAATCAGGGCCAGGTTCTCCAGCCCGGACAAGCCTTCCTGCAGCGACCACATCACCAGGCCATGCCAGGGCACGCCGGCCCCGGCGCGGATCACTGCGTGGTCAGCGCGGTGTTCCAGGAAACTGATGTCACGGTTGCCGAACACCAGTACCGTGCCTGGCAGGTCTTCGGCGATCAGCACGTTGCTGCCGCTTCCCAGCACCAGCAGTGGGCCGCTGGCCACTTCGGGCAGCGCCAGCACTTCCGGCAGCAGGGCCGCGTCGTGCAGTTCCAGCAGCTGGGCTGCACTGGCCTGCACATGGAAGGTGTTCAGCGCCTGCAGCGGTGCATTGCGGGTGAGCGTCCAGCGCAGCGGTGCGGCTGCATCGGTGGTGTCCATGGGCGCGCTCACAGCGGCGCCACCGCGCCGCGGCTCGGCGCCTCGCGGCGGCGACGGATCGCCTCCACGCATTCGGAGACCAGGGCAGGGCCACGGAAGATCAGGCCGCTGTAGCACTGCACCAGCGCGGCGCCGGCGGCCATCTTGGCCACCGCGTCGGCACCGGACAGGATGCCACCGACCCCCACCAGCGGCACCGATTCGGGCAGGCGCGAGCGCAGTCGGCGCAGCACCAGGGTGGACTGCTCCAGCACCGGTGCGCCGGACAGGCCGCCGGCCTCGTTGGCCAGCGGATCGCCGGCCACCTTGCTGTGGTCGATGGTGGTGTTGGTGGCGATCACGCCGTCCACCTGCAGTTCGCCCAGCACGCGCGCGGCGGCATCGATGTCGCGGTCACTGAGGTCGGGCGCCACCTTGACCAGCATCGGTACGCGGCGGCCGTGGCGCGCCGCGAGGTCTTCCTGGCGGTCGCGCAACTGGCTGACCAGCTGGCGCAGCGCGGTCTCTTCCTGCAATTCACGCAGGCCGGCGGTGTTGGGCGAGGAGATGTTGACGGTGACGTAGTCCGCCAGCGGATACACCTTGTCCAGGCAGGCGATGTAATCGTCCACCGCCTGTTCGTTCGGGGTGTCCTTGTTCTTGCCGATGTTGATGCCGAGCAGGCCGCGGCGGTTGCGCGCGCGCTCGACATTGCGCACCAGCGCGTCCACGCCCGCATTGTTGAAGCCCATGCGGTTGATGATCGCGTTGTGTTCCGGCAGGCGGAACAGGCGCGGCTGCGGGTTGCCGGCCTGCGGGCGCGGGGTGATGGTGCCGATCTCGACGAAGCCGAAGCCGAGCGCGAACAGCGCATCGATGTGCTCGCCATTCTTGTCCAGGCCGGCGGCCAGGCCGACCGGATTGGGGAAGGTCAGCCCGAACACCGTACTGGGCATCGGCGCGATGCGTGCGGCCAGCAGCGGCGTGGTGCCGGTGCGGTAGGCCAGGTCCAGTGCGGACAGGCCGAGGCCGTGGGCGCGCTCGGCGTCGAGCGAGAACAGGAAGGGGCGGGCAAGCGAATACATGCGTCGGTTCAGTCCAGCGTGCCGAGGAAGGCTCGGGTTCGATATTCAAAAGCAACCTGGCCGTCGACCGCGTGGGCGGCGAACAGGTCCTGCAGAGCGTCGATCATCGGCGCGTGGCGCGGGTGACCGGATTGGGGTGCGTAGGAGGAGGACAGCAGGCGCCCTTGCAGGGCATCCAGATCCAGGTACTGCACGTTCGGCAGCTGCACCATGCCGCGCAGCCCGGCGCCGAACCAGGCCTGCATGGTGGCGTCGTCCTGGTAGCGCTCGGCCACGGCGGTGTAGTCGGTGCCGTAGTCCAGCAGCAGCTGTTCGTAGCCGACCAGGAACGGGCTGGCGTCGAGCAGGCGCGAGTTCCAGTAGATCAGTGCCTGGCCACCCGGGCGCAGGATGCGCTGCCACTCGGCGCGCACCGCTACGGTGTCGAACCAGTGGAAGGCCTGCGCGACGCTGACCAGGTCAACGCTGGCATCGTCCAGGCCGGTGGCCTCGGCGCGGCCATCGACGGCGGAAAAGCCCGGATACTGCGGCGCCAGCCACTCTTCGGCGGCGGCGCGCATGGCGGCGTTTGGCTCGACCGCCACCAGGGGATGACCGCTGGCCAGAAACTGACGGCTGGAAATGCCGGTGCCAGCACCGATGTCGGCGACACGGGCCTGGTGACTGACATCCATCGGGCCATGCAGCCATTCCAGCAGCGCGGGCGGGTAATCGGGCCGGTAGCGGACGTAGTCGGCGACGCGGCTGCTGAAGCGTTCAGTGCTGTCGGAAGTGGTCATGGCGTCAGTTCGACACCTCGGCCAGCCACGCCAGGCCGCCGAAGAACAGGATGAACACCAGGATGGCGGCGACTACCGCGCCGACCATCACCCAGCCCAGCACAAGACCGGTGACGGCCAGGCCATCGCCTTCCAGTTCCTGCGGGCGGCGGCGGATCTCGGCGCGGGCCATGTGGCCGGTGACGATCGCCACGATGCTGGCCACGAAGGGCAGGACGGTCCAGCTGGCGATGCCCATGACCAGGCTGACTACGGCCAGGGCGCTTGTCTGTCGGGGTGCCACGCTCATCGGGGTCCTCCTTGGCAGTGTGCACATGATAGTGCCTCTGCCCGGGCAATCCCATGCCCGGCGGATGCGATGGCAGGCGTGGACCCTGGTCGACAAACGAGGTGCCGGCTCTGGTAGGCGTCGACCTTGGTCGCCGAAGGGCATTTCAGCAGGGTAGGCGTCGACCTTGGTCGACGAAAGCCATTTCATCAGGGTAGGCGTCGACCTTGGTCGACGAAAGGCATGCCAACCAAGGTTGGCAGCTACCGGAGTGCCGGTGTCAGCCCATCAACACCTGGCCGCCATCCACATTGAGCACATGGCCGGTGATCCAGCGCGCCAGCGGCGAGCACAGGAACAGGGCCGCGTCGGCGATCTCGCGCGGATGGCCGAAGCGGCCGAACGGGATCTTCGCCAGGGTGCCGTGGTACAGCGCCGGATCTTCGGTGCGACGGCGATCCCACAGGCCGTCATCGAATTCAATCGAACCGGGGGCGATGGCGTTGACCCGGATCCGGTCCTTGGCCAGCGCCAGTGCCTGCGAGGTGGTGTAGTGCGACAGCGCGGCCTTGGCGGCGGCGTAGGGCGCGCCACCGGGGCGTGGCTGCTGTGCGGCGATCGAGGACAGGTTGAGGATGCAGGCATCGCTGGATGCGCGCAGCCACGGCAGTGCCAGGCGCGAAGCCCGTACCGCCGCCATCAGGTCGATCTGCAGGCTGGCGGCCCAGCCATCCTCGTCGTCGGCCATGCCGTAGCCGGTAGCGTTGTTGATCAGTACATCGATGCCGCCGAGCGCATCGGCAGCGGCCTGCAGCCAGGCCTGGATCTGGCCGGCGTCGGCCAGATCGGCGGAGACGGTATGCAGCGGGGTGCCCTGTGCCTGCGCATCGGCACGCAGGGCATCCAGGCCGGCGTGGCCACGTGCGCAGACCGAGACCTGCGCACCGGCGCCGGCAAATGCCAGCGCCATTTCACGACCGATGCCCTTGCTGCCGCCGGCGATCAGCACGCGGCGACCGGTGAAATCGAGGGTCGGAGCCCCATTGGGGATCCGGCCCTGGGCAGGGGTCAGATCCCCGGAGGGGCTCTGACCCGCAGCCATGGCAGAAACGTCTGCCATCACAGATCGAACTTGATGCCCTGGGCCAGCGGCAGCGAGTCCGAATAGTTGATGGTGTTGGTCTGGCGGCGCATGTAGACCTTCCACGCATCCGAGCCGGACTCGCGGCCGCCGCCGGTGTCCTTCTCGCCACCGAAGGCGCCACCGATCTCCGCACCGGACGTGCCGATGTTGATGTTGGCAATGCCGCAGTCGCTGCCAGCGGCCGACAGGAACTTCTCGGCAGTCTTCAGGTTCTGGGTGAAGATCGAGGACGACAGGCCCTGCGGCACGCCATTCTGCATGTCGATGGCTTCATCGAGGGTGTCGTACGGCATCACGTACAGGATCGGCGCGAAGGTCTCGTGCTGGACCACGGCATCGCTGTTCTTCAGGCCGGAGACGATGGCCGGCAGCACGAAGTTGCCTGGGCGGTCGATGCGGGTGCCGCCGGTTTCAATGGTGCCGCCGGCGGCCTTGGCCTGGGCGATGGCATCGAGGAACTGCTGCACGGCGCCGTCGCTGTTCAGCGGGCCCATCAGGTTGGCCGCATCGGTCGGGTCGCCGATCTTGCCTTCGACCTGCTTGTAGGCCTTGACCAGGGTGGCCAGCACGTCGGCGTAGATCGAGCGGTGCACGATCAGGCGGCGGGTGGTGGTGCAGCGCTGGCCGGCGGTGCCGACGGCGCCGAACACGATGCCCGGCACGGCCAGCTTCAGGTCGGCGGTTTCGTCCAGGATGATGGCGTTGTTGCCACCCAGTTCCAGCAGGCAGCGGCCGAGGCGGCGCGCGACCTTCTCGTTGACGGTGCGGCCGACCTGGGTCGAGCCGGTGAAGCTGATCAGCGGCACGCGACGGTCATCGACCATCTTTTCCGACAGCGCGGTGCCGGCATCGTTGATCAGGAAGAAGATGTCCGGGAAGCCGGCTTCGCGCAGGGCGTCGTTGCAGATCTTCAGCGAGGCAATGGCGGTCAGCGGCGTCTTGTTGGACGGCTTCCAGATGCACACGTCGCCACAGATGGCGGCCAGGAACGAGTTCCAGCTCCACACCGCGACCGGGAAGTTGAAGGCGGAGATGATGCCGACCAGGCCCAGCGGGTGGTACTGCTCGTACATGCGGTGGCCGGGGCGCTCGGAATGCATGGTGTAGCCGTACAGCATGCGGCTCTGGCCCACGGCGAAATCGGCGATGTCGATCATCTCCTGCACTTCGCCGTCGCCTTCCGGCTTGCTCTTGCCCATTTCCAGCGCCACCAGCGAACCCAGGGCGTCCTTGTGCTTGCGCAGCGCTTCACCGCACAGGCGCACGGCTTCGCCGCGACGCGGGGCCGGCGTGGTACGCCAGATCTTGAAGGCTTCCTGGGCGCGGGCGACGACGGTCTCGTACTCGGCCTCGGTGGTCGCGCGGACCTGCGCGATCGGCTCGCCGGTGGTCGGGTTGACCGGGGTGATCAGCTCACCGCTGGTCGCGCTCGACCACTCCCCGTTGCCCAGGTACGTGCCAGCGTTGATCGCGTCCAGGCCAAGGGACTTGAGCAGCTCGGAAGACATGCAGACTCCTGTGTTTCGTTACGTTGTTTGGTGCCATCGCGGGCAGGTGGGGGGCGCGATGAACTGAATCGCCGATGGTAGCAGAGCGGCCTGTCCGGCCATGGTGCAACGCGCCAGCGCCGCCGTGTGGAGCACGAATGCTTGGAGGGCAGGGTGTGTTGCCTGTAAACTTCCCGGCTGCATGGCCCCGTAGCTCAGCTGGATAGAGCGTCCCCCTCCTAAGGGGAAGGTCGCCCGTTCGAATCGGGCCGGGGTCACCATAATCAAGCACTTAGGCGCAGTTCGGCATGTCGGTGTTGCTCTATTTCGCCACTTTTCGGACCTGATTTGGCACAGTTGGCACACCACTTTTTTTGATGGGCAGGCCATGGACGAAGCAGCGCCGCTGGACCTCTACTGCTGCCTTACCTCGTTGAGTATTGGGTGCGAGCCTTTCGACCTGGGCAACGGCCTGGCGCTGCAGCCCGGCTACACGCATGTCATGTCAAACACGATGGTTGCAATCCGGCGTCCCGCGATGCCCGGTCAGCACCATCCAGGCCCTTGGGCAGCAACAGGACCTGGGTTTGGCTTCGATTCCGAAGTGGCGCTGTATATCCCGGCTAGCTATAAGCGGCGCAAATCCGATTCAAGAGCGATTGCAATGCAGCTAGTTGCATTGCTCAGATTGTGGGTTGATCCGCGCATCCGTTTGATCCTCGGATCCAATATTTCTCCCCAGAGTATCGAGTGGTCACCCGAGAAGGGGTGGGCTCATGTCGCGAACGCGGTTGAGGTGCAGCCTTGGTATTTCCAGCTGCACCCGGCCACGGAGCGTGATACGCGGCAAGACCTCGAGTGGGTTCGGGAAAACTGGGAGGCGGCGCTAGATCTGGTAGAGAGCAGCGCAGCGTTCAGCCTGGCCGTCGACGCATTGGCCAATGCTCAGCTGATACACAGCTCAGCTCTTGGGCTAGTGTCGGTATGGGGCGCTTTGGAGGCGCTGTTCACCGGGTCAAACAGTGAGCTTAGGTTCCGAGTGTCGGTCATGATAGCCGCGTACCTCAAGCCGCCTGGTCCGGAGCGGACCGCGCAGCACAAGAAGGTGTTGAAGCTGTATGACGCACGGTCGGCTGCTGCGCATGGGTCTCCAAAACACTCATCCGACGATTTGCTCGCCTCCCTCGAACTGTTGCGCAAAGTGATCATCAAGATGATTGAGGCCAAGAAAGTCCCGACTAAAGAAGAGCTTGAAGGCTTGCTCTTCGGGTCGTGACAGCGACTCAGTAGCGGAGCTTTGCGACAGCGCCGTCATCACCATCCGGCGTCAGATGCGCGTAGTATTTCTCCGTCGTTGCGTAGTCAGCGTGTCCTGCGAGGATCTGCACTCGACGCAGTGGCACGCCTGCCATCACCATGTGTGCGCAGAAGGTGTGACGGAGTCGGTGTAGGTGCCCGCCGACCCCGGCCAGCTCCGAATCTTTCTTGAACCAGGCAGACACGGTGTCCTTGTGTACCGTGACGAGCGGATCTGGCAGATGCCGAAGCGCCCAGCTGGCATAGCGGTTTAGGGGAACCTCCCGCCACTTCCCTGACTTTGTCCGGCCTTCGCCGTTCTCGTCCGGATCGCTTTCAACAAGCAGGCGTCCGCCCACGACCGAGTTTTTCTCCAAGCCGATGATCTCGCCCCGACGCAGCCCGGTGTGGGCCATGAAGAGCCAAAGCGGCGCACGGGCGGGGTTCGCCCGATACAACCGGCGCATCGCGGCCCGGTCATAGAACTTGACTGCCACGCTCCGCACGCCGCGAGAGGCTTTCACGGTGGCGAGCGGGTTCACGTCCAGCGCTTTCCATTGGACGCCGCAGTTGAATGCCGCCTTCAGCCGCCGAATCTCCTTCCCAACTGTTTCCTTTGCCGCTTTGTCGTCCAGCAGCCTGGAGCGCTTGTACTGCTCTACCTCCACCGCGCGGATGCTGTCGATTGGCCGGTGCCCGAAGCGCTCGATGAAGCGCTTCACTTCGCTTCTGGCCTTCGAAATGGTAGTCGGGTGCTCGGCTTCGTACCAGTCCAGATACCATCCCAGGTAGTCCCGAACCTTGGGCAGACGCGCCAAGATCCTGACCCCGTGAGTCAGTTCTGCTTCTTTCGCGGCACGTATTCTCTCCGCCTCACGGGCGTCAGGTTGCCCAATGGACCGGCGAAAGCGTTCGCCGCCTTCAGCCCAGTCGAGGTAGGCCTTGCTGCCGCGCCAGTAGAGTCGAACCTTTGCCATTCCTCTGCACCTTCGATCGCGGCATGTGCCGGACGCCTATGCGTTCAAGGTGGAACGCGCCGACGGTTCCATCGAGTATCGGCTGGAGGCGCGTGCGAGGGTGACCTGTCGATTCAGGCGAGAGAGCACTGGTGCTGTAGGGCGCAGCCCTCATGAGGAAATGTGAGCCCCACCGCCATCACGACGGCAGGGCTCAGTCCTCAGAAGGGTGCTACTGAAAGAACAAGCCCCACTGCGCAGGCAATCCAAGACAGAGTAAGCAGGAACAGCGTCCGTGGCTTATTGGTGAACCATTCGGCATTCCGCACCCTCGCTCTATAGGAAACGATGAGCGCGATGAAGACGAGGGATGGAATGATGTACGGCCAGACAAGAGCGCCCTTGGCACCCCTTCCGATCGACAGTCCGGCCAGCATCCATACTGCAGAGCTCATCGTCAGGATCAAAAATGCCCGGATAAGAATGCCGTTTCCGTGGATCAGTCGCTCTGATCCCCGTTCTATGGGGTTAGGGAGTTCACTTGGCATTGTGCACCTGAGGGAGTGTAGGAACAGCCGATTCGGAAACCAACATATACCGGTGGAGAGTTTGCGCCGATCCAACGGACACCCAGGTTGTCGAGGTGTCTTATCATCTCACCACCCGGGCCTGCCGCAAGTGGGCCCGTCGGATAAATGTACGTTTGGGAAGCTTGATCGGGGCTCGCAATATCCTTCTGCCCGTCAGGAATCACATTGCCTGCAGCGTCTCGCCCGGATCCGCGGATGTATCTGTACCCGTGATCTTGATAGGTGTATTGCACGAGAATGTAAGAGCCGTCAGGGAAGGGAATAGTGGTTACGATGCTGAAGGGGCTCGGCAGCTTTGTGATGTTGACGGCTTGAGAGAAGCCTGAAACGAGAACACGAAGGGTCTCTCCCACAAACCGCAAAGGCCCGAGGTTGTCGTAGGATAGTGTTTTCGCAATAGCCGCCTCACGCCAAGCCGGTGTCGTCACCGCATCCATTGCATTCATCGGGTAGGTCTGAGGTGGATCGGCGAGTGGTATAGCCTGGGTGGGCGCTGCGGCGATCGCGCCACCGAATGAGTTGAGCGCAGCGCGGCTGTCATATACAGGCGCTTGGACTCTAACCGTCTCAGACCGGCCATTCGCGTCGTAGAGCTGCATGCCCGCATTGAACATTGCTTGTTCGTCCGCAGTCAGCATGATTTCCTTTACTTTTGTTCCGCCTGGAGCGGCAGCGGCGCGATAAAGCGGGCCGCCACTACCGGATACGTTCATGTGGTACAGGCGTCGATTCTTGAAATCCCAGAAGTAGTAGTCTCCGTCTCCTCCTGCCTTTGACTGCATCTGACGCTTTGTCAAAGTGCAGTCATCACAGGTTATTGAGTCGATTGCGTGTGCGGAGAGGGCGCTTGTGAAAAGCGATATTCCGAGAATGACCTTTGCAGCCTTCAAACGCATTTCAGTTCCTTCCTGGAGTTGTAGATTGGCGTGCAATGTAAGCGCAGCGTGAACCTGCTGGCGCTTCACTTATACTCTTCAACCAAGCGCGAGCTTTTGCCGATTTTGGCGGGAGAACTCTTTGATCATGTAGCATGGGTTATTGGGAAAGGTGGACATTTGCCAGCCCTGCCTCTTGGGTTCCCTGATGGGGCAGTAATCACCAGCGTCGTGTGATGGAGTGGCAATGGACCCACGCTGGTCCCAGGCACTTCGTAAGTTGCTGATTGAGCGGGTGACGAAATCCCCTCCTAAGGGGAAGGTCGACCGTTCGAATCGGGCCGGGGTCTCCAGAATCAACAACTTGCGAAAGCCGCTATATCGCCACAGGCCATATCGGGCCATCAAAAGGCGCCATTTGGTCACAGTGGTGGTAATGGCGAATCAATAGGTTGGCTTCGCCACCGCACCGTCATCGCCCTCAGGGGGAGAGGTGCTCGTAGCACTTCCAGTAGTGGCGTAGTCGGCATGCCCGGCCAGGATCTGCACCTGTCGCAACGGCACTCCGGTGATGGCCATACCGTGTTCTTGTGCACGGCGACAAGCGGATCGGATAGACAGCGAAGTGCCCAGCGCACATACCGGCCCAGCGGCGCCTCGCGCTACTTGCCGACCTCGTGCACCCCCGGCCATCTTCGTCTGGATCGCTCTCAACACTTTGGCTGCCCACCTCTGCCGGGAGGCTTGGTGGGCGGCTGGAGTTGGATTGCCGCGCGGCAATTGAATCGCAATGCCGTAAGGTAACCTTTCTGCCAATCCCCTCGGAATTGCGCAGGGGCGGACGCGCAGTAGAATCAGCCAACAATAACGGAGGGGATTATGCGGAAAGGAATGCTTGGTGCTGCGGCCGCAATGGCCACGTTGATCGGCTGTTCCACGGTCCCCGTCACGGAGGAAACCGCCAGGCCGGTGCCTCCTGATCGTATCTACAAGGCCGAACGCTTGGCGCCGTCGCCGGACCGTAGTGCGCAGATCTACATCATGCGGGACAAGGGTTTCCATGGATCTGCCTGCACGCATGCCATCTCTCTCAACAATGAGAAGGTGATGGACATTCGCCAGTCCGAAGCCGCCACTCTGTATGTATCACCAGGCTCCTACTTCGTGAAGCTCGACACAGGTGGTGGCGCCTGCCCGAACATTTCAACGTCTCAGAACCTGACCATCAACGCGGGCGAAAGGCAGGTCTATCGAATCCTGCTGCCGTCCGATGGGAGCCTTCGCCTGACCCGCGAGCAATAACCAAGCGCGGCAGGTCATGCAACGCCATGCAGGTGCTGGGTGAGGCGGACTCGGCCGCCGATGATCGAATCGTCAATCAGGCGGAATGACGGATAGAGGCCATCTTCGACGAACCCGGTGTACCCCGTGTCGACCAGCACTACTACTGGCGCAGTGCGTCCGGGCTGGGTACCTGGCCCAGGTGGAGGCTGGATTCACGCGGCCGCAGGCCATGCAACCGGTGTCCGCCAAGCTGGGCCCCGGCAAAATGCAGGCAGCGTCGGATTGTCGGTCCCGTGAAAACCGCAATCCTGTGGTAGTAAAGGCCCCAGCGGTGGCATGACGCCGCCGACAGGGGGCAACATGAAGGCGATGACCGCTGTTCTGGTTGCGGCTGTGCTTTGCGTTGGTTGTTCAACCAAGGGGGGGCCACTGCACCCTACAACGTCTCTTTCGTTGGCCATCCTTCCCGGGCCGCCGTAGCACCACCTCTACCTCCACCTCCGCCGCCCCCCGTTGACGGTCAGGCCCAGGCGCCTGATCCCAGCGGAGTCCAGCCTCCGAGGAGGCTTCCCCGCGACGGATGGTATGAGCCTGGAGAGGAGGTGGATGACGCCTCGGACGTTGAGGAGGCGTTGCCAGCGGTACTGGCGGAATGCAAGAAGCTCATCCTCGGGATGGAGAACAAATCCGTTGATCAGCGAAAGGCGTCCCTCTGGGTGTACGGGATCGGGCTGGTCGCGGGCACGGTCATCGCACCTGCACTTACGGCGGCGAACGCTGCCAAGCACGCCGGTGCAATAGCGGGACTAAGTGCATTGGGGGGCGCCTCTGGTATGGCGGGAAAGGCGCTGGAGGACTCTGGGCTCGGGGGATCCGCGGCAATTGCTGATCGTAGAGCTGTCGCTGACGTGATTCGTCTGAAGCTCCCAGTGATCGCGGATCGCAGAGAGGCGTCGCACGATCGACGGAAGGCGCTTACGGAAATGCAGTCTGCATGCTTTGCCTACGATCTGACCACCCCGAAGCCCATCCAGTCGTCAACAACAGGCAAATGAACAAGGAAGGGCCCGCTCTCCGACGGGCCCTTCTCTTTTACACCCCGCGTTAAGTTCGCTGCCGTCACTTTGCTCCGGGTGAAGAAGGTGGGCAACATCGGCGAGCGCGCCATCAACACCATCGTCGTGCGGTACGACATGCTGGATACCCTGCTGGCCCTGAAGGGAAAGGGTATCGGGAGGAGGCGCCCGAAGACCCTGAAGTCGATGGACGACACTTTGCGTCTGTGGGTGAGGCCGATTGAATTTTCTGCTGGGGCAGTCGGCATGTGTTCCAGATATGGCAGTAGAATCCGCGCGTGCCCCTCTCTTTCGGGTCATCATGTCGATACGAGTAGCGTGCCTGTGCGGGAACGTCGCCATTGAGCTGGGTGGAGAGCCGGTCGCACGCGCCAACTGCCACTGTTCATCGTGCAGGGACTTCTACGGTGTCACCGTGTTCTCCGCGACGGCATGGGAGGCTTCGTCGGTTCAGATGGCCTCCTTCGATGCGCGAAGCTTCAGCCATCCCCACAAGCAGCTGAAGAAGACCTTCTGTGCTACGTGCGGCGAGGTTGTGTTCGGCACGAACCGTCTGTGCATGCGTGTCGTTCCCAACGCCATGCTCGCCCGCGCTGGCGGCGGATGGCTGGACGTTGCCATGGCGCCCACAATGCATCTCTACTACCGGCAACGCGTAGTTGAGGTTCGCGATGACTTGCCGAGGTACCTTGATGGCTGGGACGGCCCTGCCTACCTGCAGGGCTGAAGCTGCGACTGTGATGGTGCAAGGGCATTGTCGCAGGACAACATTCAATGGCTGCCGCGCAGCGTGACGGCGCCGGGCGGGCCGCTCACAATCAGTGGACCAGACCACACAGGCTTCCATATGCCCGCACAGTTGCAACCGGTTCAACCTCGGCAGTACCCGCGTATCGCTGGCTGGCTCGATTCGGTTGCAGCGACGCAACGCTGGGCTGGCCCGGGCGTTGCGTTTCCTCTGCTGCCTGAGGCATTCGCACAGGCTCTTGAACTGGCCGAGCGCCCGGGTTGGGTGCTGTTGGACGGGGAGGGTGCGTGCATGGGGTTCGGCCAGTACTGGTGGACCGCGCCCGGCACTGCCCACCTGGGCCGCATCATTGTCTCGCCGCAGGCGCGTGGGCGCGGCCTGGGCCGGGTGCTGATGCAGTTGTTGTGTGCCGAGGCCCTGCGGTCGCCGGATGTGCAGCGCCTGAGCCTGCGTGTCTATCGTGACAACGTCGCGGCGGTCGCGCTCTACCGCGATTTCGGCTTCCAGCCGGTGGAAGATGCCTCGACGCCGGAACTGTTGTTCATGCAGCGCAGCGAGGGCTGAGCCGTGATCATGTGGGTAGTGGTACGGTCTGCTGCGCCTGCCATTCCCTGGCGGTGATGCGGCTGATGTGTTCGGTGCGGTAGTCGCCGAGGAAGCGGTTGAACTGATTGACCTCGGTGTGGTGATGGCGGAAACCGCATTTGGCCTGCGCGCTCATCGATTGCAGGTTGTCGGCGAAGTAGCCGCACCACAACGCATCCAGCTGCAGATCCAGGAAGGCATGCCGCATCACCTCACGTACAGCTTCGGGTACCAGGCCACGCCCCCAGTACGGTACGCCGATCCAGTAGGCGATCTCTCCCTCGCGCTCGCCCAAGTTGAAGTTGCTGTCTGCACCGATCAGGATGCCGACGCAACCGATGGCACGCCCGTTCTCGCGGCTCTGCAGGGCGTAGACCTCCGGTCGGTTGAACACGGTGCGGATGATGTCGGCACTCTCCTCTACGCTGGCATGCGGTGGCCAACCGGCGACGGGCCCCACGCGCGGGTCGCGGGCGTACTCGTACAGATCGGCGGCGTCACTGTCGCGCCAGGGGCGCAGGATCAAGCGTTGGGTGGCCAGTTGCATGGCGGGTCCGTCGGTGGAAAGAAAGTGCACAGGCTAGGTTTCGACGGGTAGGGAGCACAGGGCGGGACATTGATGGTTTCGGTACTTTTCACAACTTCTTCGTTCGGGCGGATATGCTCTGCCGCGATATCCCAGTGGAATCCCAGTGGATCGGCCCATGGATCGCATTCCCCAGCTTCTGGAACAGGACGAATCCATGCGTCTGGAAGTCAGTACGCTGGCGGAAGGCTTGGGTGTTCCGCTGTCGTTCGGGCACGCCTATCTGACGGTGCTGGTGTGCGTGTCCGGGCGTGCGCGGTTCGCACTGAACTTCCGCGAAGTGGCGGTGCAGCGGCACGACGTACTGGTGCTGGCGGAGGATACGCTGGCGCTGCTGCGGCAGCGTTCGCGCCGCTTCCTTGCGGTGGCCTGCCTGGTGCCGAAAGCGCTGGCATCGGAGGTGGCCTATGTGCTGCCCAATGCACTGTTCAAGTTCCTGCACGAGCACCCCCATTGTGTGCCGTCACCGCTGGAGGTGCCGCTGCTGCAGGGTTGGCTGCAGCAGTTGATGGATGCCCAGCACAACGGTGGCCGCCATCGGCACGTGATGCTGCGCAACCTGCTGCAGACCTTTTTCCTGAAGTTCGCCACACTGCTCCCGGCATACTACGAGGCGGCGCCGCAGGTCGGCCGGCGCGAGCGCCTGGCCTGGAGCTTCTGGGAGCTGGTCGGCCAGCGCAGCACGCGCCAACGCGACGTGCAGTCCTACGCCGAGGCGCTGTGCATTACCCCGTTCTATCTCTCGCAGGTGACCCGGGAATGCTTCGGCGAAACGCCGAAGGCGTTGATCGACCGCCAGGTAGTGCTGGAGATCAAGGCGCTGCTGAGCTACAGCGAACTGCCGATCGGACGCATCGCCGAACGCCTGTGTTTCGACGACGCGTCCTACCTGTGCCGCTATTTCCGGCGGCACACCGGTCAATCGCTGACCGGCTACCGCCGGGCGGGGCAGGGCGGTATCAGTGCGATACGAACAAGGGCGCCGGTACTTCGGCGAGCAGATCCTCGGTGACCCCGCCGAGCACGCGCTCGACCACGCGACTGCGGCTGTAGGGCCCCAGCACCAGCAGATCGGCTTCGGCATCAAGTACATGCTGGCGAATGGTGGCAGCTACACCCCCTTGGCTGGAGCTGATCGCCTGTATCTCCACTTCAACGCCGTGCCGCGCCAGATGCTGGGCCATTTCAGCGCCGGGTGCCGCTTCAGCCTTGGGCGTGTCGACCATCAGCAGGTGCACGGCCTGCGCGCGGGCCAGCAGAGGCAGGGCATCTGCCACCGCACGACGGGCCTGCTTGCTGGCATTCCAGGCCACCACGATACGCCGGCCGACCTGCTCGCCCCTCCAGTGCGGCGGCACCAGCAGCATCGGTATCCCGGTCTGGCGCAGCGTGCCCAGTGGATGCCAGCCGGAGGGCGCGCCTGGTGTGTGCGGATAGCCGGCGATGATCAGGTCGCAGTACAGCGACTGCAGCGCCAGGTCAGCGCCACCCAGGTAGTCCGAGACGATGCGCAGTTCGGTGCTGATCTGCAGCGGCTCGGACACGGCACGCAGGTTCTGCATCAGCTGTGCGGTGCAGGCGGCATCCGCGCGGGCCTCGTGGTCCAGCGCGGCGGCGATGCCGGCACCGCGCGCGAAGCCGTTGGCGATGTCGGTGGGATGCAGGGCCGTGGAGACTGCGACCAGATGCGCCTGCTGGGTCTGCGCCAGGTCGGCGGCGATGTTGAGAACGCGGTGCCCGGTGTCGCTGGCGTCGAACAGCACGGCGATATCGCGTAGTGGGTGCAGCATGGCGTTGTCTCCCTCGATGCCTGTGACGCGTTCCCTGCCGTGCACCGACCCGGGTGCACCGGACGCACCCCCGTTGTAGCGCATCCGTGATTCGTGTGAATCATATTTGATTCAGTTTATTAATTGATGATTCATGCTAGCGTGAGGGCCAGCCCACACCCCATCGCTTTTGATGCGACCTGCCGCAGCACGTACACGACGCGACCTGCCCCATGCGCTGGCGGCCACCCTGGTCAGCCATCCACGCTGCACCCTCAGCGAACTCGCGCGCGGGGCGGGCATCAGCCGCGCGACCCTGTACCGGTTTGCGCCTACCCGGGAGGCGATCGACGAGGCCCTGTTCGCGGCCGGTTTCGAGCGCGTGGAAGCGGCGGCGGCCTGGTTCGACCAGGGCGGTGATGCACGCCACGTGCTGGAGCAGGTCACCGCCACGCTGCTGGCGGACTGGGAGCTGGTGACGCTGCTGTTCGCACGGATGATGGAAGAACAGCAGCGCCTGGGCGACCTGCACCTGCTGCCGGAGCGCTGGGCGCCGATCGGTGAGCGCTTCGAGGCCTTCTTCCTGCGGGGTCAGGCGGCCGGGGAGTTCAACGTCGGTTTCACCGCGGTATGGCTCGCGGACTTCTACTGGAGCTGCTTCTACGGCATCACCTGGTCACTGGCACGCGGTCGGCTGGCGCCGGCAGCGGCAGCCTCTACGCTGCTGGCATCGTTCCAGCGCGGGGCGATGATGGGTTGACCGCAGGGGCTTCCTGCGGGGCGCCGTGGCTTACGCCTGCCTGAGCAGCTGCACCAGCTGGCGCAGGCGATAGGGCTTGGGCAGGAACTCCACCTGCTCGGGCAGCGGCGGCAGCTGCGAACGGGCATAGCCGGACGAGAGGATCATCCTTGCCTGCGGCTGTTCGCGTGCCACATGCTCGCTCAGCTCGATGCCGGACATGCCGTTGGGCATGCTGACGTCGCTGAACACCACGTCGAAACGTGCTTCGCCCTTGAGCAGTTCCGCCGCCTCGTGGCCATCGGCGGTCGTGGCCACATCGATGCCGAGGTCGCGCAGGGCCAGGCCGATCATTTCACGCAGATCGGTCTGGTCTTCCACCATCAGTACGCGGATCGGGTCATCGGTCATCGGCAGGGTCCTCCATTGCGGGTAGCAGCAGGCTGACCGTGGTGCCGACACCGGGCGTGGTGGACACGTCGACGAAGCCGCCGCTCTGGGTAGTGAATCCGAACACCTGGCTCAGGCCCAGGCCGCTGCCTTTGCCGATGTCCTTGGTGGTGAAGAAGGGCTCGGTGGCCCGTTCGGCGATGTCGGCCGCCATCCCGTGGCCTTCATCGCAGACGCTGAGGGTGACATAGCCACGTTGCAGTGTGGAGTCCGCGTCCGGGTCGAGGCGATGCTCCAGCGCGGTGCCGATCAGGATGCGGCCGCCTTCAAGGGTAGCATCGGCGGCATTGGCGACCAGATTGGCCAGCGCCGTCTGCAGCTGCAGCGCATCGGTGTTGACCGCAGGCAGGCCGGGTGCCAGCTGGGCATCCAGCATCACCGTGGGCGGGCAGGCGCGTTGCAGGTCCGGCAGCCACTGCTGTATCAACACGTTGATATCCAGTGGTTCGCGGATCAGGGTCTGGCCAGTGCTGAACGCCAGCAGCTGGCGGGTCAGCAGCGCACCACGATCGGTCGCGCTCTGCGCGGCATCGAGCAGCTCGGCGGCGCGCGCATCGTCACCGCCAACGCGCAGGGACAGCAGGTCCAGTGCGTTGCCGATGGTGGTCAGCAGGTTGTTGAACTCATGCGACAGGCCGCGGCTGAGTCGGCCGACGGCCTCGAACTGTTGGGTATTGCGCAGCGCTCGTTGGGCATCACGCAGCAGGCGCTGTGCCTGCCACTGCTCGGTGATGTCGCGGGTGATTTTGACGAAGCCGAGCAGCTCACCCGCTTCAACCACCGGCTCGATGACAACACTGGCACGGAACGACGAGCCATCGCGGCGTACCCGCCAGCCCTCATTGGCAACGTGGCCATGCTGCGCTGCATGGCGGAGCAGGCGTTGCGGTTCTCCTGCCTCGCGGTCGGCGGCCAGGTAGAAGCGACCAAAGTGGGTGCCCACCACTTCATCGGCTGAATAGCCCTTGATGCGCTCCGCACCCGGGTTCCAGCTGCAGACGATGCCATCCGGATCAAGCAGGTACAGCGCATGGTCGCGCACGCTGTCGATCAGCAGTCGCAGTTGTCGGGAAGGGTCCGTCAGCACGGACGTCGTAGAAGCGGCTGCGTCCACGTGGAAATGAGCATTACCCCAAGGAGGGACGTGAAGCTAGGCACTCAAGTGTGAAGGATGCGTGCACACCTGACACGTGCCATTTGTCCTGTGCGGCTGAATGCGACACGGAGTACCATCACCCACCCTTTGTCTTCTGGAACCGACCTGCATGCGTCCTGGTGCGACTACGCGTGACCGCTGGATCTGGATGGCCTCCGCTGTGCTGTTGGCCGCGACCATCGCGTTGGAACTCGTGGTCCCGCTTGGCTATGCCGTGTGGCTGGCCTATTTCCTGGCCGTGGGCGTCACGGTGTTCCAGCGCAGTGCACGCGCCCCATTCATCGTGGCTGCGGTCGCCTGTATCCTGCTGGTCATAGGATTCAACATCGCGCCCGCCAGTTCCAATTCGGCGTTCTCGTTCGTCAACCGCAGCATTGGCGGCTGTGCGTTCCTGATGATCGCTCTGATCGTTTCCCGCGCGATCCAGGCACGCCGGGATGCAATGCGGGCGTTGTGGCTGCAGGAGGCCGAAAACGCGGTAGCGATGAGCCTGCGCGGCGACCTCGGCCCGGAGCAGATTGCCGAGGCGGCAGCCACCAGCCTGGGCGCGCAACTGGAGGCCGACGTCGGCGCCGTGTACCGGCTGGAAGGCGGACGACTGCAGCTGACCGGCGGCCTGGCGTTGCCGTCCGGCATGCCGGCGTCGCTGGCATTGCAGGAGGGCGTGGCCGGGCAGGTGGCGCGGGATGAGTGCATCCGTCACCTGGAGGGCAGCGACGACGCCGTACTTGAACTGCAGACCAGCCTGGGGCGGTTGCCGGTGCGCGAGCGCATCCTGGCGCCGATCAGCAGTGACGGCACCGTGGTAGGCATCGTCGAGCTGGGACGCGCCCGGGCGGGTGCGCAGCGCGACCTGGATCGCGAGCTGCTGGAGCGCTGCGCCGAGACCATCGGCATGGCGCTGCGTGCATCGCTGCTGCGCGCACAACTGGTGGTGCTGCTGGAGGAATCGCAGCGCCAGGGCGAGGAGCTGCAGGCCCAGCAGGAAGAGCTGCGCGTGGCCAATGAGGAACTGGAAGAGCAGAGCCGCAGCCTGCTGCAGTCGCAGAGCCATCTGGAAGAACAGCAGGCCGAGCTGGAACAGAGCAACGTCCAGCTGGAAGAGCGGACCCACGAGCTGGAGGCGCAGAAGCAGGCACTGCTGGTCGCGCAGAGCCAGCTGGTGCGCAACAGCAACGAACTGGCCGCGACATCGCGCTACAAGTCCGAGTTCCTGGCCAACATGTCGCACGAACTGCGCACGCCGCTGAACAGCTCGCTGATCCTGGCCAAGCTGCTGGCCGACAACAAGGACGGCACGCTCACCGAAGAACAGGTGAAGTATGCGCGTGCGATCCTGTCGTCCAACAACGATCTGCTGGCGCTGATCAACGACATCCTGGACCTGTCGCGCATCGAGGCCGGCCACGTCGAGCTGGCCGATGAAGTGGTGGTGACCGACAGCGTGCTGCAGCGCCTGCGCGAGACTTTCGAGCCGATGGCGCGGCAGAAGGGCCTGGCCCTGCAGATCGAGGCCGATGCGCTGGCGCCGAGCCAGCTGGTGGTCGACAGCCAGCGCCTGCAGCAGATCCTGAAGAACCTGCTGGCCAATGCGGTGAAGTTCACCGAGCATGGAAAGGTCAGCCTGCACGTGCGCGCGGCCGGCCAGGGGCGCATCCGTTTCGAGGTCTGCGACAGCGGTATCGGCATTGCCCGCGAGCAGCTGCAGGTCATCTTCGAAGCCTTCCGCCAGGCCGATGGCAGCACCCGTCGCCGCTACGGTGGCACCGGCCTGGGGCTGTCGATCTCGCGCGATCTGGCCGAGCGCATGGGCGGCAGCATCCAGGTCGACAGCGAACCGGGCCGTGGCAGCTGCTTCATTCTGGAACTGCCGTTGCAGGGCGCGCCCGCGTCGAGCGCCGCGGACATCGCCGCAGCCCCCGTGGCCTCGCCGGTCGCGGCCGCTGTGCCGGCGATGCAGGTGCCAGCAAGGGCTCCAGTGGCGCCGACGACGACGGTGCCCAGCGTGGCCGACGACCGCGGTCGTCGCCAGCACCCGGGCCGCCTGATCCTGGCCGTCGAGGACGACGCCACGTTCGCCGAAGCGCTGGTGGCCCTGGCCCATGAACTGGATTTCGACTGCGTGGTGGCCGGGACGGCCGAAGAGGCGCTGGCCCTGGCCGGCGAACTGCGACCGAACGGCATCCTGCTCGATATCGGCCTGCCGGACGTGTCCGGCCTGAGCGTGCTGGAGCGCCTGAAGCGCAACCCCGATACCCGCCATATTCCTGTGCACGTGGTCTCGGCAACGGACCGCAGCCAGGTGGCGCGCGAGCTTGGCGCGATCGGGTTTGCGATCAAGCCGACCACGCGCGAGCGCCTGGTAAGCGCCATCGAGCAGCTGGAACAGACCAGCCAGCGCGACGTGCGGCGCCTGCTGATCGTCGAGGACGACAGCGAGCTGCGCCACAACCTGGAACTGCTGCTGGGCCGTGATCAGCTGCAGATCGTCGCCGTGGGAACGCTTGCTGGCGCGCTGGAGCAGCTCAGCACGGTCACCTTTGATTGCATGGTGATGGACCTGTCACTGCCTGACGGCAGCGGCTACGACCTGCTCGAACACATGGCCGGCAACGATGACGTCGGCTTCCCGCCGGTGATCGTCTATACCGGTCGCGCGCTCGGTCGCGAGGAAGAACAGCGCCTGCGCCGCTATTCCAAGAGCATCATCATCAAGGGCGCACGTTCGCCCGAACGCCTGCTGGATGAAGTCACCCTGTTCCTGCACAGCGTGGAAGCCAGCCTGCCCACCGACCAGCAGCGCCTGCTGCGCGAGGCGCGCCGTCGCGACACCGTGCTCGATGGACGCACCGTACTGCTGGCCGAGGACGACGTGCGCAACATCTTTGCGCTGTCCAGCGTGCTCGAGCCGCTGGGCGTGACGCTGGAGATCGCGCGCAATGGGCAGGAGGCAGTGGACCGCCTGGCCGAGCGCGAAGTCGACCTGGTGCTGATGGACATCATGATGCCGGAGAAGGATGGCCTGGCCGCGATGCGCGAGATCCGCGCGCAGCGTCACCTGCAGGACCTGCCGATCATCGCGCTGACTGCCAAGGCCATGCCTGACGACCGTGAGCGTTGCCTGCAGGCGGGCGCCAACGATTACATCGCCAAGCCCATCGACGTCGACAAGCTGGTCTCGCTGTGCCGGGTCTGGTGCTCGCGGCAATGAACGAACAGGCGCTGTTCGACCTCGAACTGAAGGTCCTGCTGGAGGCGCTGTACCAGCGCTACCACTACGATTTCCGCAGCTATGCGGTGTCGTCGCTGCGCCGACGCATGCGCCAGGCGATGCAGCGCTATGAGTGCGAGCGGCTGGTCGACCTGCAGTACCGGCTGCTGCACGAGCCGGACCTGTTCGCCCAGGCCATGCAGTTCTTCACCGTGCAGGTCTCGGAGATGTTCCGTGACCCTGCGTATTTCCGTGAGCTGCGCGAGCAGGTGGTGCCAGTGCTGCGTACCTATCCCTCGGTGAAGCTGTGGGTGGCCGGCTGCAGCACGGGCGAGGAAGTGTGGTCGCTGGCGATCCTGCTGCATGAGGAAGGCCTGCTCGAGCGCAGCATCGTCTATGCCACCGACATCAATCCGGCCGCACTGGCCACCGCCGAGGCGGGCGCCTATGGCATCGACCGGATGGCCCAGTTCAGCCGCAACTACCTGGCCGCCGGTGGCACCGCGTCGCTGTCGGACTACTACGCTACCGCCTACGATGGTGCGGTGTTCGACCGCCAACTGCGCCGCAACGTGGTGTTCGCCGACCACAGCCTGGCCACCGATACCGTGTTCTCCGAAGTGCACCTGGTGTCGTGCCGCAACGTGCTGATCTATTTCAACCGCGACCTGCAGGATCGTGCCGTCGGCCTGTTCCGCGAAGCGCTGGTGCACCGGGGCTTCCTTGGCCTGGGCAGCAAGGAGTCGCTGCAGTTCGGGTGCCACCACGATGCCTTCGAGGTCTGTTCGCGAGAGCACCGCCTGTACCGGAAGGTGGCCTGATGACGCTGCCGGTGCGTCCGGCCGTGCTGGTGATCGGCGCGTCCGCCGGTGGCGTGGCGGCCCTGCAGGCGGTGCTCGGTGCACTGCCGGCGAAGCTGCCGGTACCGGCACTGGCCGTGCTGCACCTGCCGCGTGACCGTACCAGCCGCATCGCCGAGGTGCTGGCGCCGTACTGCGCGTTGCCGGTGCGCGAAGCCGAAGACAAGCAGCCGTTGCAGCCGGGCACGGTGACGTTCGCGCCGCCGGATTACCACCTGCTGGTGGAGGACGAGGGGGCGGTGGCGTTGTCGGTGGATGCACCGGTGCTGTTTTCCCGTCCGGCCATCGATCCGCTGTTCGACTCCGCTGCGGCGGTGTTCGGCGCGCAGGTATTGGCCCTGCTGCTGACCGGTGCCAGCAGTGATGGCAGCGAGGGCGTTGCCGCCGTGCGCCGTGCCGGTGGCCATGCCTGGCTGCAATGTCCCGAGGAAGCCGAGGCGTCGATGATGCCCGCTTCCGCCCTGCAGTACGCCGGCGCCGATGCCGTGCTGCCCCTTGAACTGATGTGTCGCCGCCTGAAGGAGTTGTTTGCATGAACCTGTTGCCACCGGAACCTGCGCAGTCGCAGACCCCGGTCAACCTGCTGATCGTCGATGACGTGCCGCAGAACCTGGTAGCCATGCAGGCCCTGCTGCAGCGCGAAGGGGTCAACCTGCTGCTGGCCGGCTCGGGCGCGCAGGCGTTGGAGCTGCTGCTCGAGCACGAGGTGGCATTGGCCCTGCTTGACGTGCACATGCCGGAGATCGATGGCTTCACCCTGGCCGAACTGATGCGCGGTTCGCATCGCAGCCGCGACGTGCCGATCATCTTCCTGACCGCCTCTCCGGATGATCCCCTGCGCGTGTTCAAGGGCTACGAAAGCGGTGCGGTCGATTTCCTGCACAAGCCGGTGGCGCCGCAGGTGATCCTGAGCAAGGTCAACGTCTTCATCGAGCTGTACCAGCAGCGGCAGCTGCTGAAGGCGCGCAACGAGGCACTGGAGCGCGCGCTGAAGCTCAACGAGACGATGGCTGCCGTTTTGACCCACGACCTGCGCACGCCGTTGTCGGCGATCCTGCTGTGTGCCGACAAGCTGGCGCTGGAGCTTCCGGAAGACAACGCAGGCGCGCAGCAGACCCTGCAGTACCTGGAAGCCAGCACCCTGCGGATGGCGCGGATGGTCGAGCAGCTGCTGGATTTTTCGCGGATCCGCAGCGGTGGCCTGAGGCTGGAGGCAAGTGCCTGCGATCTGGCCGACGTGACGCGCGCGGTAGTCGCCGAGGCGGGCAGCGCGCATGGGGCGGACCGGATCCACCTGGACCTGCAGGGAGACACGCGGCTGCAGGGCGATCTGGATCGCCTTGGCCAGGTCGCCGCCAACCTGGTCGGCAATGCGCTGACCCATGGCAGCGAGGCGAGGGTGGAGGTGGATGGGCGCGACCCGCGCGGCGTACTGCTGCGGGTCAGCAACGCCGGCCGGATCGATGACGCGCTGTTGCCGCGACTGTTCGAACCGTTCAAGGCCAGCTTCCACCAGAGCAAGGGCCTGGGCCTGGGCCTGTACATCGTCGATCAGTTCGTCCGCGCGCACGGCGGGCGCATTGCGGCCCGCAACGAAGCGGGCCAGGTGGTGTTCGAGGCAATGCTGCCACGGCGCTGCGACGGCACGGTCTTGGCGGCAACCTAAGCGCTTCAGCCAGCGTCCCGACGGACTGAGACGGACTGGTCCGCAACTGCCAGCGTGGGCGCCTATTCTCGCCAGCTTTCCTGCAGTGACTGGTCCGGATTCTCACGGAGCCTGCAGGGCGATCGTTCGGCACCGACGCCAGTGGACCTGCTCGATCAGGTGGTGCAGCCGGCGCTGCACGCAGGCTGATGGTCTGCGCCGGATTCAGCGCGAAGCAGCACCGCAGTACGCCGCATGCAGCGCCTGCAGCACGCCCAGTGCGGGCCCTTCAAGAACCCGATAGTGGATCGCCTGCGCTTCGCGCCGGGTCGCGACGATATCCAGTCCGCGCAGCACCGCCAGATGCTGTGACAACGCCGATGCGCTCAGGCCGGTCAGTGCCTGCAGTTCCGGTACCGGCGCTTCACCTTCCACCAGGCGGCACAGCACCCGCAGCCGGGCCGGGTGGGCCAGGCTTTTGAGCAGCGTGGCTGCCTGCGACGCGTGTTCGGCCATCGCGGCGCTGTCGAGCTGGGTCCGGGCCATGGTTGACCATTTTGTTTAGAATGATCTAATTTAGAATAATCTAAACAAATGGGCAATCCCATGTACGGCAGCGAAGAGGGCAGGGCATGAACCTGCCATGGAGTGCGGCGGCAGGTGGTGCGTTGATCGGCGCCGCCGCGGTGCTGTTGCTCGCCACCATCGGACGCGTGGCGGGCATCAGCGGCATCACCGCAGGCAGCCTGCGCGCAGGCAAGGGCGAGCGTGCCTGGCGCTGGGCCTTCCTGGCCGGCCTGACCGCATCGGCGGGGCTGGTGCTGTGGTGGCAATCGGTGCCCGAGGCATCGCCGCGTGCGCTGCTGCGTGATGCGCTGCCGGCATGGCAGTTGATGGGAGCCGGCCTGCTGGTCGGCTTCGGTACGCGGCTGGGCAACGGCTGCACCAGCGGTCACGGTGTGTGCGGCATGGCCCGCGCTTCGAAGCGATCGCTGGCAGCCGTGCTGGTGTTCATGGCCTGCGCGATGCTGACCACCTTCCTGGTCCGTCATGGCGGAGACCCAACATGAGCCGCGCAGTCTGGGCCGCCGGCGCGGCGGGCGCGTTGTTTGGCATGGGGTTGGCGCTTTCGGGAATGGCCGACGCGCGTCGTGTCCTCGGCTTCCTCGACATCACCGGTGACTTCGATCCCACGCTGCTGTGGGTGCTGGGCTCGGCGCTGCTGGTCAGCGCGATCGGGCAGCGGTGGGTGTTGCGGCGACAGCAGCCGCTGTACGCAGACCGCTTCCGTCTGCCTGTTACCCGGCGTGTGGATGCTCGCCTGCTGCTGGGTGCCGCGCTGTTCGGGATCGGCTGGGGCTGGGCGGGCTATTGCCCAGGCCCGGCCATCGCCGGGGTGGCCGTGGCGTCGCGCGAAGCCCTGTGGTTCGTGCCTTCGATGCTTGCAGGATTCTGGCTGCACGACCGCTTCGTCCGTTGAGGCTTTCACCCCTGTCTCACCCTGCCTGGGGTCCTATCTTCGGATCACGGGGAAAAGGAGTGCAACGACATGGCACGGATGAAGTGGATGGGAAGGGGAATGCTGGCGGTCGCGCTGGCCGCAGCCGTGGCACCGGCACTGGCCTGCACGCGCGCGGTGTACCTGGGTGACAACGGCGATGTGATCACCGCGCGCTCGATGGACTGGAAGGTCGATGTGGCGACCAACCTCTACATACTGCCGCGCGGCATGGCGCGCACCGGCCAGGCCGGCCCCAAGTCGCTGGCGTGGACCGCGCGCTACGGCTCGGTGGTGGCCACAGGCTACGACGTGTCGACCACCGATGGCATGAACGAAAAGGGCCTGGTGGCCAACCTGCTGTGGCTGGTCGAATCGGAGTATCCGCAGCAGCGTGGCAACAAGCCCGGCCTGGCGATTTCGCTGTGGGCGCAGTATGTGCTGGACAACTTCGCTACCGTGGAAGAGGCGGTCACCGCGTTGAAACGCGAGCCGTACTCGATCGTCACCGACAAGGTGCCCGGTGAAGATCGGCAGGCGACGCTGCACCTGTCGCTGTCCGATGCCAGCGGCGACAGTGCCATCGTCGAGTACATCGGCGGCCGCCAGGTGATCCACCATGACCGGCGCTACCAGGTGATGACCAATTCGCCTATCTTCGAGCAGCAGCTTGCGCTCAACAGCTATTGGCAGCAGATCGGCGGCACGGTGATGCTGCCGGGCACCAACCGCTCTGCTGACCGTTTCGCGCGCGCCTCGTTCTACATCAACGCCATTCCCAAGGCCGAGGATCCGGTGGAGGCCCTGGCCAGTGTGTTCAGCGTGATCCGCAACGCGTCGGTGCCGTATGGCATCACCACGCCGGGTGAGCCGAACATCTCATCCACGCGCTGGCGCACCGTGGCCGACCACAAGCGGCGGCTGTACTTCTTCGAATCGGCATTGACCCCGAACACCTTCTGGGTCGATCTGAACAAGGTCGATTTCGCCGGCAAGGTGCTCAAGCTCGACCTCGGCAAGGACCAGCGCAATACCTTCGCCGGTGATGCACTGGACCAGTTCGTGCCCAGCGCACCGTTCGCCTTCCTCGGCGTCGACGGTTAGTTCGACGCCTGGCTGGAGGCCGGGTAGACCGCCTGGATCGTGCAGCTGCCGCGGGTGTACTGCGGCAGCGGGGCGATGCCTTCACCGCGCAGATCGTCTGTCTCGAATTCGGCAGTCATGATCCGATCGCCGGGATTGCCACAGATCAGGCCGTTCTGCAGGCCCGAGTGGAAGCTCAGCTGCGGCGCGCGGTCGAGCTGGCGGCAGTGGCTGCCGAGTTCTACCCGGTAGTAGCGATGGCCGCCATTGCGGCGCGGATTGGTCTCCACCAGCATGCCCTGCGGGTCGGATGACCAGGCCCGCACGTTGCGCGTGGCAAAGCAGTAGGACGGTGAGCCGCCGAAGCTGCGACGCACCTCCTTGCGTTCGCGGATGGTCACGGCAGGCAGGGTAGCGGTGCGCAGGCGGTCGCTGTCGCGGGCGACGCTGGCATAATCGCGATTCTGCAGCGGGGTGACCGCGCTGATGGTGCATCGGCGGCCGTCGACCACGACGCGTTCGCTGGGGCGGCCGCAGGCCCAGCCGGCGGGGGCTTCCAGTTTCAGCGAGGTGGCACCGCGGACGCCGGGACAATCTTCGTTGAAGTCGATCCGAAAGGGCTGGCCGGAGGCGGCGCGCAGTGCGATCGAGCGCGGTGATGCCTGCTCCACTTCCTGTACGCCGACAGCGTCCATGCAGTGCGGAGCCGGTGGCGTACGCGCCTGTGCGGAGACCGAAGCTGCGAGCGCCAGGCCGAGGCCGGTGGCGAGCGCCAGGGACACCTGCTGATGGGTCATGTCCTGCACTCCCTGCGTTGGATGACGGATCGACTATAGCAACGGTTTGCACGGCCGTTGTTACACGCGCACACTGCCCGGATGGGCGCCATCTTCCATCTGCGGCACTACGGCCAGGCCACCGGCCTGGACCGCCATGACTACGCGCAGTGGGTGCTGCCAGTGCAGGGTGAACTGCAGTTCGAAATGGAAGGTCGCGGAGGTCGGCTGGACGTGCTGCAGGGGGCATTCGTGGCCGCCGGTGAGGCGCATGACCAGATGGCTGATGGTCCCAATGGTTTCGTGATCGTTGACTGTCCTCCGGGCGTACTTGATGACGGCACGCAGGAGCATCTGTGCCGGCAGCGCTGGCTGCATCTGCCGCTGGCATTGCGCCGACGCCTGGCTGAGGTGCAGGCAGGGCAGTCAATGCCGGCGCTGCTGCCGCAGTTGCTGCAGGTATTTGCACCTGCTGGCAGTGGCGCGCGCATGCAGGGTCTGTGTGCGGCGGTCCAGGCCGACCCCGGGCAGGCGTGGCCGGTGGCGCGCATGGCGGGGTTCGTCGGGGTCAGCGAGAGCCGTTTGCATGCGCTGTTCCGGCAGGAGTTCGGGCTCAGCCCGCAGGCCTGGCTCAGCGCAAGCCGGTTGCGTTGGGCCAAGCACCAGCTGCGCACCAGCGTGGCGCCGATCAGCGATATCGCGCTGGCCGCGGGCTATTCCGAGCAGAGCGCACTGACCCGTGCGCTGCGCCGCGAGTGCGGCCAGACTCCCGCAGCGTGGCGCCGGGGCGCCGGACTGTAGGGTCGAGCCACGCTCGGCTTTGCGCACGCGCGGCCGGTCAGGGCAATAGCCTCGGTCAAGAGCGCCCGCTGGCCAGCGCTTACACTGCGCGGCCTGTTCTCTCCCCCCGAAGAACCCGAATGCGCAACAACCCGATGGCCCTGGGCATCGCCAATGGCGTTGCCGCTGGCGCGCTGTGGGGCGTGGTCTTCCTCGCGCCCGCCGTGCTGCAGTCGTTCAACGCCCTGCAATTGTCGGCCGGCCGCTATCTGGTCTACGGCCTGATCGCCATAGTACTGCTGCTCCCGCGCTGGAAGCGGCTGGCACCGCGGCTGGGCCGCGCCGAATGGATCGGGCTGCTGTGGCTGAGCCTGGCCGGGAACCTGGTGTACTTCCTGCTGCTGGCCACGGCGGTGCAGTGGGCCGGCGGTGCGGCGGCGTCCCTGATTGTCGGCCTGATTCCGGTGGTGGTCACCCTGGTCGGCGTGCGCGAACAGGGTGCAGTGCCTTTGAAGCAGCTGCTGCCGGCACTGGGCCTGTGCGTGCTGGGCGTGGCCCTGGTTGGTTGGGAAGCACTGATGTCCGAGCACCTGGCAACCCCGTGGCGGCAGCGCCTGATCGGCCTGCTGTGCGCGTTCGGCGCGCTGTTCTCGTGGGCGTTGTACTCGATCGGCAACAGCCGCTGGCTGGCGCGTCGACCGGACTTGTCGAGCCACGACTGGTCGCTGCTGACCGGCGTCACCACCGGCGGCCTGGCCCTGCTGCTGGTGCCGATGGCCTTCATCGGCCACACCAGCGGGCACACGGCGGCGCAGTGGAGTGGCTTCTGGGCAATCAGCGCCGGTGTGGCGGTGGTGGCCTCGATCCTCGGCAATGCGTTCTGGAACCGCGCCAGCCGCCTGCTGCCGCTGACCCTGACCGGCCAGATGATCGTGTTCGAGACGCTGTTCGCGCTGGCGTATGCCTTCGCCTGGCAGCAGCGCTGGCCTTCGCTGCTGGAAGCGCTGGCGATCGTGTTCCTGGTGGCCGGCGTGATGCTGTGCGCGCATGCCCATCGTACTCCACGGGCGATCGCCGAACATGCTGGCTGAATGCATGCGTCAAGCGTGCTGATGCCGCCTTCGTCTCAGATGCAACCAAATGCCGGCACGTTGAGCGATGATCGCGGCACTGGTTTTTTGCATCGCAGCACTTGACAGCAGGCCGGCGCACAGTGTTTTCTGTGCGTCATGGTTCCTGATGCCGCCCACGCCAGCCTGATCGCTCCCGCCACTGCGGGCCGTTCGACTGCGCCGGTCGCCACCATCACCATTACCACCACCACCGTCACCACTGCCCTGGTGCGGCCCGTCGTCTTCGTGTAACTCCCGAAAACCACGGCCCCGCACCATACAGGTGGCGGGGAAACTCGACACCTGCATGCGACGGGGCCTCCTGCCGAGGTCTGCATGTCTTCCCACGCCCCCGCTCATCCCGTTGCCCCGGCCGATCTGGCTGCACCGTCCATCGTCGTGCACAAGTTCGGCGGCACCTCGGTGGCCGATGCCGAACGCTACCGCCATGTTGCGGGCCTGCTGCTGGCCCGTCCCGAATCGCTGCAGGTCACTGTCGTTTCGGCAATGAAGGGCGTCACTGACGCGCTGATCGAACTGGCCCAGCTGGCGGCCAAGGGCGACGAAGGCTGGCGCGAGGCCTGGCATGCGCTGCGCGCGCGTCACCGTGGCGCCGCCGTGGCCCTGCTGGGCGAGCAGGTGGGCGAGACCGTCGAATGGATCGACGCCCGCTTCGATCAACTGGCCGAAGTGCTGGCGGCGCTGGCGGTGATCGGCGAGCTGCCGCGCGAAGTACTCGACCGCGTGCAGGGCCTGGGCGAAGTATTCTCCGCGCAGCTGCTTGGCACCCACCTGCGTGCCTTGGGCGAAGACTGTGCGGTACTCGATGCACGCGACGTGCTGGTGGTCGGGCATGGCGAACTGGGTGTGGATGTCGACTGGGAGTCCAGCGCGGACCGCCTGGCCAAGTGGCGCCTGCGGCATCCGCAGATGCGCCTGGTCGCCACCGGTTTCGTTGCCCGTGACCGCCATGACCGCATCACCACGCTCGGCCGCAATGGCAGCGACTATTCCGGCGCGATCTTCGCCGCGTTGTTCAATGCCGATGAACTGCACATCTGGACCGACGTCGACGGCGTGCTGTCGGCCGACCCGCGACTGGTGCCCGAAGCGGTGCAGCTGGAATCACTGAGCTACGACGAGGCCTGCGAGCTGGCTTATTTCGGCGCCAAGGTGGTGCACCCGCAGACGATGTCGCCGGCGATCCGCCTCGGCCTGCCGATCTTCATCCGCAATACCTTCCAGCCGGCGCATCCGGGGACGCGCATCAGCGCCGAGCGCTCGCCGCGCGGGCCGGTGAAGGGCCTGACCCTGAGTCCCGGGCTGTCCCTGTTGAACCTGGAAGGCACCGGCCTGATCGGCGTGCCCGGTACCGCCGAGCGCGTGTTCGCGGCGCTGCGCCAGGCGCAGGTGTCGGTGGTGATGATCTCGCAGGGTTCGTCAGAGCATTCGATCTGCTGCGTGGTGCGCGCTGCCGAAGCGGCGCGTGGCCGTGAGGCACTGCTGCACGCGTTCGCGCATGAACTGTCGGTAGGGCAGGTGCAGCGCGTGCAGGTCAGTGAGGGCGTCAGCGTGCTGGCGGCAGTGGGTGACGGCATGGCCGGCCAGCCCGGTGTGGCGGCGCGCCTGTTCGAGGCGCTGGGACGCGCACAGGTGAACATCCTGGCGATCGCGCAGGGCTCGTCGGAGCGCAATATTTCTGTGGCGGTGGACAGTGCCGATGCCACCCGCGCATTGCGGGCCGCACATGCGGGCTTCTGGCTGTCGCCGCAGACGTTCGCGGTCGGCGTGATCGGGCCGGGCAACGTCGGCGCGGCACTGCTGGACCAGCTGCTGGCGGCCCGCCTGCAGCTGCTGGCCAACGCCAATGTGGATCTTCGCCTGCGCGCGCTGGCCTCGCGTTCGCGCATGCGGCTGGAAGTGGATGGCCTGCACGCCGATTGGCGGGAGGCATTGCAGGACGCGGGCGAGCCCAGCGACCTGGATCGCTTCACCGAACACCTGCTGGCCGCGCACCTGCCGCATGCGGTGGTGATCGACTGCAGTGGCAGCGCTGACGTGGCCGAGCGCTATGAGGGCTGGCTGGCTGCCGGCATCCACGTGGTGACCCCGAACAAGCAGGCCGGTGCTGGCCCGCTGCCGCGCTACCAGCGCATCCGTGCTGCTGCGGCGGCCAGTGGTGCGCGCTTCCGCTACGAAGCCACGGTGGGTGCGGGCCTGCCGGTGATCACCACGCTGCGTGATCTGGTCGATACGGGCGACGAGGTGCTGGCGATCGAAGGCATCTTCTCCGGCACGCTGGCGTGGCTGTTCAACCGCTTCGACGGCAGTCAGCCGTTCTCGCAGCTGGTCGCGCAGGCGCGGTCGATGGGCTACACCGAGCCGGACCCGCGCGATGATCTTTCGGGCGTGGACGTGGCGCGCAAGCTGGTGATCCTCGCCCGCGAGGCCGGCCACGCGCTCAGCCTGGAACAGGTACAGGTGGAAAGCCTGGTGCCGGCGCTGCTGCGCGACGGCAGCGTGGATGACTTCATGGCGCGGCTGGGCGAGTCCGATGCCAGCCTGTTGCAGCGGTTGCAGGACGCGCGGGCGCGTGGCGCGGTGCTGCGCTACGTGGCACGGCTGGGCGCTGACGGTGCCTCGGTGGGCCTGCAGGAACTGCCCACCGACCACGCCTTCGCCAACCTTCGGTTGACCGATAACGTGGTGCAGTTCCGTACCCGTCGCTACTGCGACAACCCGTTGGTGGTGCAGGGTCCGGGGGCCGGCCCGGAAGTCACCGCCGCCGGTGTGTTTGCCGACCTGCTGCGGGTCGCGGCCGGTGAAGGAGCGCGCCTGTGATCGCACGTGCGTTCGCGCCGGCCTCGGTGGCCAACGTAGCGGTGGGCTTCGATATTCTCGGTCACGCCATTTCCGGTGTTGGCGATACCGTGAGCGTGCGCCGCATCGACGAGCCGCTGGTGCGCATCGAGGCGATTCGCGGCAGTGCCGTCGAGCTGCCGCTGGAGGCAGCCGGGAACACCGCCGGCGCTGCGCTGATGTCACTGCGCGAAGGCCTGGGCCTGGACTTCGGTTTCGCGGTGGAGATCGACAAGGGCATTCCGTTCGGTTCCGGCATGGGCGGTTCGGCAGCGTCATGCGTTGCTGCGCTGGTTGCCGCCAACGCGCTGCTGGATGTACCGCTGTCGCGCGAGGCGCTGTATCCGTTTGCGCTCGATGGCGAGGCGGTGGCCAGCGGTGGCCGCCACGGCGACAACGTGGGGCCGTTGCTGCTGGGTGGTCTTGCGCTGTGTACGGCCGACCGCCTGCTGCCAATTCCGGTGCCGGCGGCCTGGCACAGCCTGCTGGTGCATCCGCACGCGGTGCTGGAAACACGCCGTGCGCGCCAGGTGCTGCAGGGCAGCTACGCGCTGGGTGAATTCGTGGCACAGAGTGCGAACCTCGCGCTGGTACTCAGTGGTTGCCATCGTAGTGATGCGGCGCTGGTGCGGGCTGGATTGCGCGATGTGCTGGTGGAACCACGGCGGGCCGGCCTGATTGCAGGTTTCGAAGCAGCCCGCGATGCGGCGCTGTCGGCCCATGCAATGGGTGCGGGCATCTCCGGTGCCGGACCCAGCGTGTTCGCCTGGTTCGAGGACTCCGACCAGGCCCGCACCGCTGCCGCACCGGTGCAGGCGGCATTTGCCGCCGCCGGTTTCGACAGCGATGCCTGGGTGTCGCCGCTGGATGCACCGGGAGCCCGCTTGTGCTGAATCCTTCCCCATTACTGGATACCGAACCCATGCAATTTGTTTCGACCCGGGGTCAGTCCCCGGCCGTTGGCCTCAGTGCGGCGATCGCTGCAGGATTGGCGCCCGATGGAGGGCTGTATGTTCCGCAGGTGCTGCCGGCGGCACGTGAGCTGCGGGCCGGCGCAACGCTGGCCGATACCGCCGCCGATCTGCTGGCGCCGTTCTTTTCCGGCGACACGCTGGAGTCTGCGTTGCCATCGATCTGCCGCGAGGCGTTCGACTTTCAGGTGCCGCTGCGTCCACTGGGCGGCGGTGACCATGTGCTGGAGCTGTTCCATGGGCCGACGGCGGCGTTCAAGGATATCGGTGCGCGCTTCCTGGCCGGAACACTGTCGCGGCTGCAGGCCGGCAAGGACCGCGATCTGACGATTGTTGTCGCCACGTCTGGCGATACCGGCGCCGCCGTTGCTGCGGCCTTCCATCGCCAGCCCGGCGTGCGCGTGGTGGTGCTGTATCCGGATGGCCGTGTGTCACCGCGCCAGGCGCATCAGCTCGGTTGTTTCGGCGACAACATCCAGGCGCTGCGCGTGGCCGGTGCCTTCGACGATTGCCAGGCGATGGTCAAGCAGGCACTGGCTGACCGCGAACTGCAGGCGCAGGTGCCGCTGAGTTCGGCCAACAGCATCAGCCTCGGCCGCCTGCTGCCGCAGATGAGTTATTACGCGCATGCGGCGTTGTCCCATTACGCGACGCATCGTCGTCGGCTCAACCTGGTGGTGCCGACCGGCAACCTTGGCAATGCGATGGCGGCCGTGCTGGCGCGCGCGCTGGGCGTGCCGATCGGGCAGATCGTGCTGGCCACCAATGCCAATGCGGTACTGCCGGCGTACTTCAACGGTGGCGACTATCAGCCGCAGGCCAGTGTGGCCACGGTTGCCAACGCAATGGATGTGGGGGCGCCCAGCAACTTTGAACGCCTGCGCTGGCTTTACCTCGGAGATGACGCCGAGCTGCGCGCTGCGTTCCGCGCGTTCGCGGTGGATGACGTGACCATCCGCGCGACGATTGCGGCGGCGCATGCCAGCAACGGCGAACTGTTCTGCCCGCATACGGCCACAGCGGTGAAGGTGCTGCAGGACCTGCGTGCGCGCGGCGCCAAGGGCGACTGGGCGGTGGTGGCCACGGCGCACCCGGCCAAGTTCGAGGCCGTGGTCGAGCCGCTGATCGGCGAAACGGTGGCGGTGCCGCCTGCGCTGGATGCGCTGCTGCAGCGGCCCGCGCACGCGGAACCGTTGGCCGCGGAGTATGCGGCGTTGCGCGAGGTGTTGCTGCGTTGACCGGAGATGGACGTGGTTACCGGCCAGCGTGCGCAACCCGTCCTCGTCGAGGATCTCCACTACGTTCAGGTGGGGCAGGGCGATCAACCCCTGCTGGCGCAGCTTGGTGAAGGTACGGCTGACCGTTTCCATGGTCAGGCCCAGATGGTCGGCGATGTCGCCACGCCCCATCGGCAGCGAGACGCGCAGGCCATCGCCACCCAGCTTGGCCTCGCGCGCGGCCAGGCGCAGCAGGAAGTCGGCTACTTTCTCGGCCGGCTGCAGCCGCGCCAGTGCCAGCGCGGCATCCTGCGCGGCGTCCAGCTCCTGGCAGGCACGCTGCAGCAGCTTGCGTTCCAGGTGCGGGAAGCGGCTGCGAAGCGCCTTCATCTGCGGCAGCGCGACACGGCATACGCGGCTGTCTGCGATGGCCTCGATATCGTAGCGGTGGTGGTCACTGCCGCTCAGGCCCAGGTAGTCGCCGGGAAGCACGAAGCCATTGATCTGGCGGCGGCCATCGGCCAGGGTGCGCACCAGGCGCAGGGCGCCGCCGGTCAATGTATAGACATGGTCGCGCTCTTCGCCGGTGCGGGCCAGGGTACTGCCCATGCTGACCTGCTGGGAAACGGTGACCTGTTCCAGTGCCTGCACTTCATCGGGCGACAGCGCCGAGCACACCGCAAGGTGGCGAACCGAGCAGTGCAGGCAATCCAGCGTGTTGCAGGACGGCGAGGCGGGATCGTTGGTGGCGGGCGGAGCGCCGGAAGGCCGTGACATGTTGCGGGGGCGTATCGCGGGCGGGGAGGGCCTTATGATACTTCAAGCGGCCGTTCGACCCTGCCCGAGGCGGGGGCGCTAGAATGTCGCCCCCTCCCACGTCCCGTTCCAGCAGGAGTTCCGCCCGTGATCAAGCCCCGTACCCCGCCCGGCACCCTTGAACTGTTGCCGCGCGAGCAGATTGCGTTCCAGCGCATGCTGGACGTGATCCGTCGCAACTACGAGCGCTTCGGGTTCCTGCCGGTGGAGACGCCGGTGTTCGAGCTGTCCGACGTGCTGCTGACCAAGTCCGGTGGCGAGACCGAGCGCCAGGTGTATTTCGTGCAGTCCACCGGTGCGCTGGCCAACGCCGCCGAATCGGGTGACCGTTCGCTGCCGGAAATGGCGCTGCGCTTCGACCTGACCGTGCCGCTGGCGCGCTATGTGGCCGAGCACGAGCATGAACTGACCTTCCCGTTCCGTCGCTACCAGATGCAGCGGGTGTACCGCGGCGAGCGCGCCCAGCGCGGCCGCTTCCGTGAGTTCTACCAGTGCGACATCGACGTGATCGGCAAGGACAGCCTGAGCGTGCGATACGACGCCGAAGTGCTGGCGGTCATCCACGCGGTGTTCTCGGAACTGCGCATCGGCGACTTCAGCATCCAGCTGAACAACCGCAAGCTGATGCGTGGCTTCTTCGAGAGCCTGGGCGTGGCCGAGGGCGAGCGCCAGCTGGCGGTGCTGCGCGAAGTGGACAAGCTGGACAAGCGCGGCGCCGATTACGTGCGCGAGACGCTGGTGGGCGAGGGCTTCGAGATTCCGGCCGAGCAGGTCGAGAAGATCCTGGCGTTCGTGGCCGTGCGTTCGCAGGGCCATGCCGATGCACTGGCGCAGCTGGCCACGCTTGAAGCCGACGCCGGTTCTTCTGAGATCCTGCGTACCGGCGTCGCCGAACTGCGCGAAGTGCTGCAGCTGGTGCAGGCGCTGGGCGTGCCGGAAACCGCGTACTGCCTGAACTTCTCCATTGCGCGCGGCCTGGACTACTACACCGGCACCGTCTACGAGACCACGCTGACCGACCACCCGCAGATCGGTTCGATCTGCTCGGGCGGCCGCTACGAAGACCTGGCCAGCCACTACAGCAAGTCGAAGCTGCCGGGCGTGGGCATCTCCATCGGCCTGTCGCGCCTGTTCTGGCAGCTGCGCGAAGCCGGCCTGATCGATGGCATCGAGGGCAGCAGCGTGCAGGCGCTGGTGGCGCTGATGGACGAGGAGGGCATGCCGCAGTCGCTGGACATCGCGCGCCGCCTGCGCGCCGGTGGCATCAACACCGAAGTGCAGATGGAGCCGAAGAAGATCGGCAAGCAGTTCCAGTACGCCGCCAAGGCCGGCATCCGCTTCGTGGTGCTGGCCGGTGAGGACGAGCTGGCGCGCGGCGTGGTGGCAGTGAAGGACCTGCTGCGCGAGCAGCAGTTCGAAGTCTCCCGCGACGAGCTGGCCAGCACCCTGCAGGTCGAGCTGGAGCAGTCGAAGGTGATGTAACGGCCGGTTGGCCGCACGCCGACACGCCACGAAACGCCCACCACCCGGTGGGCGTTTTCGTTTCCGGGCCGCGTTCCGGGGTCAGAGCCGTTTTCCTTCAGAAAACGGATCCGACCCCTTGCTGTTCCAACAGCTCGCAGGAAACTGTCGACGGCGGGGTGGGTCCGGAGGCAGGGGTGTCCGCGGCATGGATGCCGCGGCCAAGCCCCCATGGACGGGTTTACGGCGTCCCCTGCCACCGGACCCACCCCGCCAACCCTCAGCCATCCAGCATTTGACGTCGCTTCGGCATCTAGCGGGTGCAGGGCGCAGCCCTGCCCACAAATCTCCCCAGATTTGACGCAGTGCGCAAGAATGCGCTAATGTACTAACGCGCTATTACATTGATGCATGGAAACGACCCCGTGAAAGCCCGCCCCGAAATTGCCGCCAAAGACCCGAAGGCCGACCTTGAAGCTCTGGCCCGGGCCTTTGCCGCCCTGCGCGAGCCGGAACAGGTCGAGGCCTTCCTGCGCGATCTGTGCACACCGGCCGAGCTGGAAGCCATGGCCGACCGATGGAAGGTGGTGCCGCTGCTGCTGCAGGGCGTGCCGTACCGCGAGATCCACGAGCGCACCGGCGTCAGCGTGACCACCACCGGACGGGTGGCACGCACCCTTGAGCATGGCCATCGAGGCTATGCCGCCGCCATCGACCGCCTTGCCTCGCGCTGATCCGCGCCCCGTTCCGAACTTCGAGACCTCCCCCATGAGTGCAACCCAGGCAGCGCCGGCACGAGACCGGCTGCGTATCGCCATCCAGAAGAGTGGCCGGCTGGCCGAACCCGCCCGCAACCTGCTCAGCGCCTGCGGCCTGAGCTGGCGCGAGAGCCGCGACAAGCTGTTCTGCTACGGCGAATCGCTGCCGGTGGACCTGCTGCTGGTGCGCGACGACGACATCCCCGGCCTGATCGCCGACGGCGTCTGCGACCTCGGCATCGTCGGTCGCAACGAGCTGGACGAGCAGGCCGCGGCACGTCGCCAGGTCGGCCTGCCGGATGCCTACCAGGCGCTGCGCGGGCTGGGCTTTGGCCAGTGCCGGCTGATGCTGGCGGTACCCGAGGAGTGGCAGTGGCAGGGACCGACGCAGCTGGCCGGTGCCCGCATTGCCACCAGCTACCCGGCCATCCTCAAGCAATGGCTGGCCGAACAGGGCGTGGACGCACAGGTGGTCGAGCTGTCCGGGTCGGTGGAAATCGCCCCGCGACTGGGTACCGCCGACCTGATCTGCGACCTCGTCTCCAGCGGCGCCACCCTGCGTGCCAACCAGTTGACCCCGGTGCACAACCTGCTCGACAGCGAGGCGGTGCTGGCCGGTGCGGTGCGCGTGCCGGATGATGCACGTGCATCGCTGCGCGCGATGCTGCTGCGCCGCCTCGACGGCGTGGTGCAGCGCCAGGACCGCAAGCTGCTGATGTTCCGCGCCAGCGAGGATCGCCTCGACGCGCTGGCGCAGCTGCTGGCCGATGCCGAGCCGCTGGTGCGGCTGCCGGCCGATGGCGGCGCGCTGCGCCTGCAAACCATGTGCCCGGGCCCATTGAGCTGGCAACGCATGGAGGAACTCGAGCGCGCCGGCGCGCAGGGCCTGATGGTACTGAGCGTGGAGCGGTCGCTGGCATGAACCGTCTGATCTGGTCCCGACTTGATGAGGCCGCGCGCAGTGCGGCACTGACCCGCCCGGTGCAGACCGTGGCGCAGCAGACCCGCGATGCGGTGGCGACGCTGATTGCACAGGTGCGCGGGCAGGGCGATGACGCGCTACGTGCGATCACCGCACGTTTCGACGGCGTCGAGCTGCCATCGTTCGAAGTGAGCGAAGCCGAGTTCGCAGCGGCCGATGCCGCCGTCCCCGCCGAGCTGCGCCAGGCGATGGTCGAAGCTGCCGAACGCATCGCCCGTTTCCACGCCGCCGGCATGGGTACGGGGTATGCGGTGGAAACCGCCCCGGGCGTGGTCTGCGAACGCATACTGCGGCCGATCGGACGGGTAGGGCTCTACGTGCCGGCCGGCAGCGCGCCGCTGCCGTCCACCTCGCTGATGCTGGGCGTGCCGGCGCAGCTGGCCGGCTGCCCGCAGGTGGTGCTGTGCACGCCGCCGCGTGCCGATGGCACGGCCGATCCTGCGGTGCTGGTGGCCGCACGCCTGACCGGCGTGCAGCGCGTGTTCAAGCTGGGCGGCGCCCAGGCCATCGCTGCGATGGCTTACGGCACGGCCAGCATTCCGGCCTGTGACAAGCTGTTCGGGCCCGGCAACAGCTTCGTCACCGAAGCCAAGCAGCAGGTCGCACAGGATGGCGCCGCCGCCATCGACATGCCGGCCGGCCCCTCAGAAGTGCTGGTGATTGCCGATGCCGGCGCCAATCCGGCGTTCGTCGCCGCCGACCTGCTGTCGCAGGCCGAGCACGGCCCGGATTCGCAGGTGCTGCTGCTGACCGACGATGCCGCGATGCTGGCGGCGGTCGAGGCTGAAGTCGAGCGCCAGGTGGCTTTGCTGCCGCGCCAGCAGATCGCACGCCAGGCGCTGTCCGCCTCCCGGCTGATCCAGGTCGATTCGCTGGACGAAGCCTTCGCGATCAGCAACCGCTATGCACCGGAGCACCTGATCCTGGCATTGCGTGATCCGCGTGCGTGGCTGGACAAGGTGCAGGCGGCCGGCTCGGTGTTCCTGGGTGATTACACCCCCGAGGCACTGGGCGACTACTGCAGCGGCACCAACCACGTGCTGCCCACCGCGGGTGCCGCACGTGCCTACAGTGGTGTCAGTGTGGCCAGCTTCCAGAACCTGATCAGCGTGCAGAGCGCCAGCGCCGCCGGCCTGGCAGCGATTGGCGGCTGCGCGCGCATCATCGCCAGTGCCGAAGGCCTGGATGCACATGAACGTGCGGTCGCAGTGCGCATGGAGGTGGCAGCATGAACGCGGCTATCGATGATGTGCTGGCACTGGTTCGCCCGGATCTGCAGGGCTTCGCCGGCTACAGCTCGGCGCGCAGTGCGGCGGTGCAGGGCGAGGTCTGGTTGAACGCGAATGAATCGGCCTGGGCCAATCCCGCTGATGCCGCGGGCAGCAGCCGGCGCTATCCCGAACCGCAGCCGCTGGCATTGCGCGAGGGACTGGCGGCGCTGTACGGCGTGACGCCACAGCAGCTGCTGATCGGTCGCGGCAGCGACGAAGCCATTGATCTGCTGGTGCGCGCGCTGTGCGTGTCGGGCCGCGATGGCGTGCTGGTCACGCCGCCGGTGTTCGGCATGTATGCGGTCTGCGCACGCTTGCAGGGTGCCGCATTGATTGAAGTGCCGCTGGTGGACAGCGAGGATGGCCTTCGCGCCGACCTGGATGCGGTGATCGACACCGCCAGGGCACGCAATGCCAAACTGGTGTTCCTGTGCACACCGTCGAACCCGGCCGGCAGTGATATCGCCCTGGACGAGGTCGAACGGGTGGCAGTTGCGTTGCGCGGGCAGGCACTGGTGGTGGTGGACGAGGCCTATGTCGAGTACGCGCAGCGTCCGTCGGCGACCACGTTGCTGGCCGCGCACGCCAACCTGGCGGTGCTGCGCACGCTGTCGAAGGCACACGCGCTCGCGGCCGCTCGCATTGGAACGCTGATTGCCGCCCCGGAACTGATTACCGTGCTGCGGCGTTGCCAGGCGCCGTACCCGGTGCCGACCCCGTGCGCCGAGCTGGCCGTGCAGGCTCTGCAGCCGGCCGCGCTGGCACGCACCGCCGAACGCGTGGCCACGGTCATCGCCGAACGCGAGCGCCTGCGAACGGCACTGGCCAGCCTGCCCGGTGTACGCCGGGTGTACGCCTCATCCGGCAACTACCTGCTGGTGCGCTTCGCCGATGCCCAGGCCGCGTTCGATACGCTGCTGGCTGCGGGCGTGGTGGTGCGCGACCAGCGCGCCGCGCCGCAGTTGGGTGATGCGCTGCGCATCAGCATCGGCAGCCCCGAAGAGAATGACCGCGTGCTTGCGGCCCTGTCGGCGCGGAGGGCCGCAGCATGACCCCGATCCTGTTCATCGACCGCGACGGCACCCTCATCGAGGAGCCGGCCGACTTCCAGATCGATGCCTACGAGAAGCTGCGCTTCGTGCCGCAGGTGATCCCGGCGCTGCTGAAACTGCGGGATGCCGGCTATCAGTTCGTGATCGTCACCAACCAGGATGGCCTCGGCAGCGACAGCTACCCGCGTGCCAGCTTCGATGGCCCGAACGACCTGATGCTGCAGATCTTCGAGAGCCAGGGCATCACTTTCCGTGACGTGCTGATCGACTGCAGCTGGCCGCACGACAATGCGCCGACCCGCAAGCCGGCCATCGGACTGATGACGGCTTATCTGCAGGACCGCAGCATCGACTGGGCGCGTTCGGGCATGGTCGGCGATCGCATCACCGACCTGCAGTTTGCCGACAACCTCAACATCCGCGGTTTCCAGTTGCGCACCGAGCAGTTCGGTGGTCAGTGGGACTGGCCGGGCATTGCCCACGCGCTGGCCGACGCACCGCGCACCGCCGTGGTCCAGCGCAACACGAAAGAAACGAAGATCCGCGTCGAACTGGACCTGGATTGCGCGGGTGATGCACGCATCTCCACCGGCCTGCCGTTCTTCGACCACATGCTGGAACAGATCGGCAAGCATGGCGGCTTCGCGCTGGACATCCAGGCCGAGGGTGACCTGCACATCGACGAGCACCACACCATTGAAGACACCGGGCTCGCATTGGGCCAGGCGCTGCGCGAGGCGCTGGGCGACAAGCGCGGCATCGGCCGCTACGGTTTCACGCTGCCGATGGACGAGACGCTGGCCAGCGCTGCGCTGGACTTCAGTGGCCGCCCGTACTTCGTGTTCGAGGGCGAGTTCAAGCGCGAGCGCGTGGGCGATATGCCGACCGAGCTGGTACCGCACTTCTTCCGCTCGCTGTGCGATGCCAGCGGCCTGAACCTCAACCTGCAGGTACGCGGCGACAACGATCACCACAAGGTGGAGGCGTGCTTCAAGGCCCTGGCCCGCGCGCTGCGTCCGGCGCTGGTCCGGCACGGCACGGCACTGCCGAGCACCAAGGGGGCGCTGTGAGTGACGTTGCGCTGATCGATGCCGGCGGCGCCAACCTGGGCTCGGTGCGCTACGCACTGGAGCGCCTGGGTGCGACGGTACGGCTGGTGCGCGATGCGGACGGTCTGATCGGTGCGCAGCGGGTGATCCTGCCCGGCGTCGGCGCCGCCGGTCCCGGCATGCAACGCCTGCATGCGCAGGGCCTGGTGGAACCGCTGCAGCGACTGGAGGTGCCGCTGATGGGCATCTGCCTGGGCATGCAGCTGCTGTTCGAGCGCTCCGAGGAAGCGGGTGTGGAGACACTGGGCCTGATTCCCGGCGTGGTGCGGAAGCTGGTGCCGGCCTGCGGCATCCGGGTGCCGCACATGGGCTGGAACCGCCTGCTGCCGCTGCGCGAATCGCTGCTGCTGCGCGGCGTGCCGGAGCGTGCCAGCGCCTACTTCGTGCACAGCTACGCGGCACCCCTCAACACCCACACCGTCGCTGCCTGCGACCACGGCGGCCTGTTCACTGCCGTGGTGGAGCAGGGGCGCTACTACGGCGCACAGTTCCACCCCGAGCGCTCCGGCGAGACCGGCTCGCTGATGCTGCGCAACTTCCTCGAGGGCACGGCTGCATGAGTTTCATCGTCTACCCCGCGCTGGATATCCGCGATGGCCGCGTGGTGCGGCTGCGCCAGGGCGACTACGCGCAGGAAACCTCCTATGGGGATGATCCGTTGCCGCGCGCGCAGGCCTTCGCCGCGCAGAGCGCGCAATGGATGCATCTGGTCGACCTGGACGCCGCACGCGCCGGTGGCTACACCCTGGCGCCGCTGCTGGCTGCGATCCGCGCGCACACGCCGCTGCAGGTGCAGACCGGCGGTGGCGTGCGCGGCCACGACGATGTGGCGCGCATCCTCGATGCCGGCGCCGGTCGCGTGGTGGTCGGCTCGCTGGCGGTGCGTCGCCCCGATGAAGTGGTCGGCTGGCTGGAGGAATTCGGCGCCGAGCGCATCACGATTGCGCTGGACGCGCGCCAGGACGCACAGGGGCAGTGGCAGCTGCCGGTGCACGGCTGGACCGAGAATGCCGGGGTGACCCTGGATGACCTTGCACAGCGCTACGCGCGCGCCGGCATGCGCCACCTGCTGTGTACCGACATTGCCCGGGATGGCATGTTGGCCGGGCCCAACATCGGCCTCTACCGGCACTTGTCGGGGTTGCTGCCGGGGGTGGCGGTGCAGGCCTCCGGTGGCATCCGTGACGTAGCCGATGTGGCCGAGGCCCGTGCCGCCGGCTGTGGCGGTGCGATTCTCGGCAAGGCACTGCTGGAGCAGCGCATGGACCTGGCGGAGGCGCTGGCATGTTGAGCCGGCGCATCATTCCCTGCCTGGACGTGCGCGATGGCCGCGTGGTCAAGGGCGTGCGCTTCCGCGACCACGTCGACATGGGCGACATCGCCGAGTTGGCGCAGCGCTACCGCGACCAAGGGGCGGACGAGCTGGTGTTCTATGACATCGGCGCCAGCCCCGAGGCGCGTTCGGTCGACGTTGCCTGGATCGAGCGCATCGCGCGGCTGATCGACATTCCGTTCTGCGTGGCCGGTGGCATCGACAGCGTGGAAACCGCGCGTCGCGTGCTGTTCGCCGGTGCCGACAAGGTGTCGATCAACTCGCCGGCGTTGGGCCGTCCGGAACTGATCACTGAACTGGCCGACGAGTTCGGCGTGCAATGCGTGGTGGTCGGTGTCGACTCGGTACGCGAGACCGATGGACAGTGGCGGGTGCGCCGCTTCAGCGGGGACCCGGACAAGACCCAGGCGGTGCCACTGCGCACCCTGGACTGGATCGTCGAAGCACAACGGCGGGGTGCCGGTGAGATCGTGCTGAACTGCATGGACAGCGATGGCGTACGCCGTGGCTACGATGTCGTGCAACTGCAGCAGGCACGGTCATTGTGCCAGGTGCCGCTGATCGCCTCCGGCGGTGCGGGTGCGATGGAGCACTTCGCCGAAGCCTTTGACCAGGCCGACGTCGACGGCGCGCTGGCCGCCAGCGTGTTCCACAGCGGCGCGATCGCCATTCCGGAATTGAAGCGCTACCTGCGCGGACAGCAGATCGAGGTGCGGGATGTCTATTGAAGTCAGGCCGTCATTGGACGCATTGCAGGCGCTGGACTGGAGCAAGGGCGACGGCCTGCTGCCGGCGGTGGTGCAGGATGCCGATACCCTGCAGGTACTGATGCTGGGCTTTGTGAGTGCCGAATCGCTGGCGGCCACGCTGGCCATCGGCCACATGACCTTCTTCAGCCGCAGCAAGCAGCGGTTGTGGACCAAGGGCGAGCAGTCCGGCAACGTGCTGGTGGTGCAGTCGATCAGCGTCGACTGCGATGCAGATACTTTGCTGGTGATGGCACGGCCGGCGGGGCCAACCTGCCACACCGGTGCAGAGAGCTGCTTCGACCAGGCGCCGAAGGATTTCCTGGGCGGGCTGGGCCAGCTGGTGGCGATGCGTGAGGCGCAACGCCCACCGGGCAGCTACACCACCAGCCTGTTCGAGGGCGGCATCCGCCGTATCGCACAGAAGGTGGGCGAGGAGGGGGTGGAGACCGCCCTGGCGGCGGTGGCGCAGGATGATGAGGCGTTGCTGGGCGAGGCCTCGGACCTGCTGTACCACCTGCTGGTGCTGCTGCGCGCGCGCGGGCTGTCGCTGGATGATGCGCGTGCGGTGCTGGAAAAACGCCATCGTTGAAGTGGGGTAGTGCCAGCCGCTGGCCGGCAAGCCCCGGATGCCCGACGTTCATGGGGCTGCCGGCCAGCGGCCGGCACTACCGGCATGCGTCATCGCGTGCGCGATGTCATCAACGGAATCTACAATAGGCGGTCTTTCTTTACCCGGACCGCCCATGAAACTGCCTGCCGCCTGGCTGTGCTGCCTGTTGCTGACCTCGCCGGCCTGGGCCGCGGACACCGTGGTCACCGGCAAGGTCTATCTGGAGCGCGACGGCAAACCCGGCCGCGGTGCGACCGATCCGGGCCTGGCCGGCGTGCAGGTCTCCAACGGCGAGGCCATCGTCAAGACGGCTGCAGACGGCAGCTACAGCCTGCCGGTGCGTGATGGCCAGACCGTGTTCGTGATCAAGCCCGATGCGTATTCCTTCCCGAAAGCGGCCGACGGCCTGCCTTCGTTCTGGCGGCACTATCGCCCGAACGGTTCGCCGGCGTTGAAGTACGGCGGCATCGCCGCCACCAGCGATGTCACCCGCAACTGGGATTTCGCGCTGCAGTCGGATCGCCATGACAGCCGCCGCGGTTTCCAGATGCTGGTGTTCACCGATTCGCAGACCGCCAGCCTGAAGGACATCGGCTACTACCAGCAGTCGATCGTGGCGCCGCTGGTCGGTCAGACGAGGGCGCGCATGGGCACCACCCTGGGTGACATCGTCAACGACGACCTGACCTTGTATCCGGCGATCAACAAGGTCACCACCGAACTTGGCGTGCCGTGGTTCCATGTGCCGGGCAACCACGACCTCGATTTCGATGCCGCCAGCGATGAGCACTCGCTGGACAGCTGGCGCAACATCTACGGCCCGGACACCTACGCGGTGGAAGAAGGCGGCGCGAGCTTCGTGTTCCTGGACGACGTGGTGTACGACCCCAAGGCCAAGCCGAAGTATGTCGGTGGACTGCGCGAAGACCAGTTCGCCTTCCTTGCCAGCTACCTGAAGGGCCTGCACAGGGACCGCCTGCTGGTGCTGGGCATGCACATCCCGCTGTTCGACGCGGCGCCGGGACGCGAGACCTTCCGCCATGCTGACCGTCAGCGCCTGTTCGACCTGTTGAAGGACTTCCGCAACGTGCTGGTGCTCAGCGGCCACAGCCACACCCAGCAGCACGTCTACCACGGCAAGGCCGACGGCTGGAACGGCGACAAGCCGCTGCACGAATACAACGTGGGTGCCAACTGCGGTGCGTTCTGGTCGGGGGTGAAGAATGCCGCCGGCGTGCCGGACAGCACCATGAGCGATGGCACGCCGAAGGGCTATGCGCTGCTCGACGTGGCCGGTAATGGCAGCTACAGACTGCAGTACCGCGTGGCCGGCAAGCCGGCCAGCGAGCAGATCGGCCTGCATGCCCCCAAGGTGCTGCGCCAGGGGGCCTATCCGGCATGGGGCATCTATGCCAACGTCTACATGGGTGAGGATGCCAGCGTGGTCGAGTACCGCGTCGATGGCGGCGCCTGGCAGCCGATGAAGCAGGTCAGCCAGCCCGATCCGCGCCTGATGGTGGAGAACGTGGCCGACGATCTGGCTGACAGCCTGCGTGGCTACGACCGCTCGCCGGAGGCCACCGCATCGCCGCACCTGTGGCGTGGCGCGCTGCCGACCGATCTGGCCGTGGGCAGCCACAAGGTCGAGGTGCGTTCCACCCAGCCCGACGGCGCGGTGTTCACCGCCAGCACCAGCTACAGCCTGCAGACTGCCCAGCCCTGACCCCCGCGCACCAGCGCTCCAGCGAAAGGACCCCGCATGGATATCCGCTTCATGGCCGGCACCACACCGGTGACCCTCAGCCGCCACTGGTTCACCGGCGCGATGCTGCTGCAGAGCGCCACCGAGAAGGTCTGGGTGCAGCACCCGCTGCATCCGGGCACCCACTTCTCGTTCTCGCTGGTACAGTCGTGGCTGCGCCACATCGCCGGCCATGAAGTGCTGGTCGAGCGCACCCGGCCGCTGCTGTTCGCCGGCTTCCGCCCGCAGCGGCTGCGGGTGCTGGTGGATGGCGTGCAGGTGGCCGAACAGGAAGGCATGTAGGCCAACCTGAACCGTCGGCGCGCTAGGCAAAGCCGCCCCGATGCCTGAGAATCGGGGCGATTCAATCGATCCAAGCAGGCCAGCGTGACCATCGCAGCAGCGTCCCCGGTTTCCTCCGACTCCGCCCGCGGCGGTCTTCCACGCCGTCTGGTCGTTGCCGATGTCGGCGGCACCTTCGCCCGCCTCGCGCTGGCTGAAACCCAACCCGGCCAGGCGCCGCTGCTGAGCAGCCATCGCACCTATGCCTGCGCCGAGCATCCCAGCCTGGCGGCGATCCTGGCCGATTTCACCGCAGGCCTTGGCCAGCCGGTGCAGACCGCGGTGGTGGCCATTGCCGGCCTGCTCGATGGCGATGTGCTGATCAATTCCAACCTGCCATGGACGGTCTCGCTGTCGGCCACCCGCGCGCAGTCCGGGCTGCACGAGTTGCAGCTGATCAACGATTTCGAGGCGGTGGCGCTGGCCATTCCTTATCTGCGGCCGGACACGCTGGTGCCGCTGAACGGCGATGCTGATCCGGCGCAGGCATTCCCGGCGCTGGTGCTGGGTGCCGGTACCGGCCTGGGCGCCGCACTGCGCTTTGCCGACGGCGAGCGCCCGGTGCTGGCCAGCGAGATCGGCCATGCCGCGCTCGGCGCCGGCAACACGCTGGAATTGCAGGTGCTGGGCAAGCTGCTGCAGCGCTGGCCGCACGTGGACAACGAACGCGTGCTGTCCGGCAGTGGCCTGATGAACCTGTACCCGTGCCTGTGCGAGCTGCGCGGTGCCACCGCGGTGTGGACCAGTACCGAGGCGCTGATCGGTGCCGCCCGCAGCGGCGAGGATGCACTGGCGGTGGAAACGCTGCAGGTGTTCTGTGCCTGGCTGGGCAGCCTGGCCGGCGACGCGGCGATCGCTGTCGGTGCGCGCTCGGTATACCTCGCCGGAGGTATTTCCGCGCATGTGCAGGATTTCCTGGCCGATGGCCGCTTCCGTGAGCGCTTCCTCAACAAGGGCGTACTGACCGAGGTGCTGCGCCAGGTGCCGGTATGGCGGGTGGAGCACGGCCAGTTGGGCGTGCTCGGCGCAGCGGTCTGGCACGCCGCACGGCAGCCCACGCACGACTGATCGGCAGGGTCGGCATCGGGCCGGCCGTGCATTGCAGACTGGGAGGGGAAGATGGTGGATCGCAGGCAGTTCCTGCAGGCCGGTGCACTGGCTGCAGGCATGGCGGCTTTGCCGGGCGTGCAGGCGCGCACGCAGGGTGGGGCCAAGGTGGTTTCGACCTGGGACTTCGGCGTACCGGCCAACCAGGCCGCGTGGAAGGTACTGGCGCAGGGCGGCAGCGCGCTGGATGCGGTGGAAGCAGGCGCGCGCTGGGCCGAGAGCGAGCTGTGCAACCCCACCGTCGGCCACTGTGGCAACCCGGATCGCGACGGCGTGCTGAGCCTGGACGCGAGCATCATGGATGGCGATGGCCGTTGTGGCGCAGTGGCCGCGCTGGTCGACATCCTGCATCCGGTGTCGGTGGCCCGCAAAGTGATGGAGAACAGCCCACACGTGCTGCTGGTGGGCGAGGGCGCGCAGCAGTTCGCGATGCAGCAGGGTTTCGAGCGCAAGCACCTGCTGACGCCGCAGGCCGAAGCGGCCTGGCGCGAGTGGCTGAAGACGGAGAAGTATCAGCCGCAGATCAACGCCGAGCGGCGAGGTATTCCCGGCAACAGCGACAACCACGACACCATCGGCATGCTGGCGCTGGATGCCAAGGGCCACCTTGCCGGTGCCTGTACCACCAGCGGCATGGCCTGGAAGCTGCACGGCCGGGTCGGCGACAGCCCGATCATCGGTGCTGGCCTGTATGTCGACAACGAAGTGGGGGCGGCCACTGCCTCGGGCGTGGGCGAGGAGATGATCCGCAACGCCGCGTCGTTCCTGGTGGTCGAGCTGATGCGCCAGGGGCGCTCGCCGGCGCAGGCTTGCCGCGAAGCCATCGACCGCGTGGTGCGCAAGCGCCCGGAAGCTAGCAGAACGCTGCAGGTGTGCTTCCTGGCCATGAACAAGCAGGGCGAGGTAGGCGCCTACGCGCTGCATCGCGGCTTCGTCTACGCCGTGTGCGATGCGCAGCGCCAGGATGACCTGCGCGACTCGCCGTCGATCTACACGAGCACCCAGGCGTGAGCACGCGGCTGACCCTGGAGATCGCCAGCAACTCGCTGGCCTCGGCGCTGGCCGCCCAGGCCGGCGGCGCCGACCGCATCGAGCTGTTCGACAACCTGGCCGAGGGTGGTACCACGCCGTCGTTCGCCAGCATCGCGATTGCGCGCGAACGCCTGTCGATTCCGCTGTTCGTGCTGGTGCGGCCACGCCCGGGCGACTTCCACTACGACGCGCTGGAAATCGAACTGATGCTGCGTGACATCGCGCAGTGCCGCGCGCTCGGCTGCGATGGCGTGGTGATCGGTGCACTGGATGTGCAGGGCGGTATCGACGTGGCGTTGTGCCGTGAACTGGTGCAGGCTGCCGGGCCGCTGCAGGTGACCTTCCACCGCGCCTTCGATGCCGCCCGCGATCTGCCGGCGGCACTGGAACAGGTGATCGAACTGGGTTGCCAGCGCGTGCTGACCTCGGGCGGCCAGGTCAGTGCCGAGGCCGGTGCCGATGTGCTGGCGGGCCTGGTCACCCAGGCGGCAGGACGTATCACGGTGATGGCCGGCGCCGGGCTGGGCCCGGCCAACATCGCCGCCGTCGCACGACGCAGCGGCTGCACCGAACTGCACGCCTCGGCCAAAGGCCTGAGGCGCTCGGCCATGCAGTTCCAGAACCCGGCGCTGCGCGGGCTGGGCCCGGACTGGAGCCAGACCGCCACCGCGACCGTGGCCGCACTGCGTCAGGCCCTCGACGGCTGATCGCAGGGCCGGGGTCGGATCCCTTCGCAGAAGGGCTCCGACCCCACCCGACGCAATCGGGTCATAGCCCTTCTGCGAAGGGATCCGACCCCGGCGCTGTCCTGCGACGGACAAATCCGTTCCGCGCGCGATTGTCGCGATCGCGTCATTGACGTGTGCGCTGTTCTCTCAGCGATGTTTTGCAACCCTTTGATTGTTCTGGATGCCGGCAGCCGATAGCGGCATTCCCTCGGGCATTGCTGCATCGCCGCATGCCCGGCGTGGTTCAGCTGTGCTTTAGTTTGGATCGATCCACAGGGGAGGGTGTCGGGATGGTCTTGAACCGATCCAGGTGCCCGGATCAGCCGTAGCGCCGCGCCACCACCCGTCCGTGCGTCCACACTTTCGAAGAGCAACCACCCATGGCTCAGAACGTCCGCAAGCGTCGTCACCTGCTGTCCCAGGCCCTGGTCCTGGCCCTGTTGCCCCTGGCTGCCAGTGCACAGGAAGCTGCCAGTTCGTCCACCAAGGATCTCGACGCGGTCACCGTCACCGGCTCGCGCATCAAGCGCGCCAGCGTCGAAGGCCCGGCACCGGTCAACGTGATCACCGCCGCGCAGATCCAGAAGGAAGGCTTCGTCAGCGTGTACGACGCGCTGAAGACCCTCACCGAAGCGACCGGCACTGTTGAAGCCGCCTCGCAGTGGGGTTCGCATACGCCCAATGCCAGCGGCCTGAACCTGCGCGGGATGGGCCCGAACCGCTCGCTGCTGCTGGTCAACGGACGTCGCGTGGCCGACTACCCGCTGCCCTATGGCGGTGAAACCAACTTCTCCAACTACGGCAACATTCCGGCCGCGGCGGTGGAGCGCATCGAAGTGCTGACCGGTGGCGCCTCGGCCATCTATGGCTCGGATGCGATCGCCGGCGTGGTCAATGTCATCCTGAAGACCAACTACGACGGCGACGAAGTGCGCGTGCGTGGCGGCACCTCCACCGAGGGTGGGCGCGACACCTGGGACCTGTCCTGGGCCGGCGGCAAGACCGGTGACAACTGGAGCGTGACCTACGCGCTGCAGTACACCAAGCGCGATCCGTTGTTCGGCCGTGACCGCCCGCAGATGGACGATGCCGATGATGCGCCGTACCCGTCCTGGAACATGGAACAACGCAAGGTCGGCTTCCGTCCTACCGCCGGACTGGCGTTGATCGATCCGACCACGGGCCAGCGCCTGGCGCCGCCCACCGGCACCTGCGAGAAGTTCGGCAGTGAGTACTACACCGCCGATCGACTGGTCTACAACTACGCCGCCAACACCATCACCAACACCGGCCGCCTGTGCGGCATGAGCGCCGACTACGCCAACTGGCTGCTCACCGGCGGTGCCGAGAACGTGTCCGGCAACCTGTATGCCACCTTTGATTTCAGCAATGACCTGCAGGCCTGGACCAATCTGGCGGTCTACCGTTCCGAAGCGATCTGGGGCACCAATCCGCCCGGCGTGTCGCTGATCGACGATGACAACGGCTACTACTGGGACGCCAACCGCAACCGCCCGATTCTTGGCGTGCGCCAGTTCACCCCGAATGAGGTTGGCGGGCTGGATACGTTGCGCAACACCAACCGCGAACTGTCCTGGGACTGGAGCGCTGGCCTGCGTGGCCGCCTGGCCGATCGCTTCGACTGGAGCGCCACGGTGGGGCGTTCCTATTACCGCGTGGAAGAACGGCAGAACGTGGTCGACAAGCAGAAGTCGTACGACTACTTCCTCGGCCCGAAGCTTGGCACCACGGCCGATGGCGAGGCGATCTACGCCTTGAACGAATCGCGCTGGTGGAATCCGCTGACGCCGGACCAGTACTGGCAGATGGGTACGGTGGCGAAGAACCGTGCGGCGTCCTGGGTCAACCAGGCGTCGGCGGATATCACCGGCGAACTGTTCCAGGGCTGGGCCGGCCCGATCTCGTTCGCCGCGGTGGCTGAAATCGCGCAGCAGGGTTATCACCTCAGCCCCGACCCACGCGCCGGCATCGACTTCGACCTGCAGAACGTCGATCGCGGTGGCGGCGAGCGCACCCGCTATTCGGCCGGCGTCGAGTTCAAGATTCCGCTGCTGGACAGCGTGACCGCCACTGCGGCCGCGCGCTATGACCGCTATGGCAACTACAAGGCCGACGACAGCAGCGAAGCACTGAACATCGGCAGCCAGAAGGAAACCACCTGGAACGTCGGCCTGGAATGGCGCCCGGTTGAATCGCTGCTGGTGCGTGGCTCCTATGCCACCAGCTTCCATGCGCCGGACATGCATTACCTGCTGGGCCAGCCGAGCAGCTCCGAAGTGCAGACCTATGACCGCCTGCGCTGCATCCAGAGCGGTGCCTACCTGGTCAACAACTGCGGCGTGGGCAACACCGATGTCTGGTACACCTTCGACGTGAACCGCCGTGGCACGCCGCTGCTGCGCTCGGAAACCGGTGATTCGTGGACGGTCGGTTTCGTCTGGGACGTGATGCCGAACCTGTCGGTCAGTGCCGACTACTGGGCGATCAAGCTGGAAGACATGATCGTCGACGTCGGCGCCGATGAGGTGCTGGCCAGCGAGGCCGGCTGCCTGACCGGCAAGAACATCGATGGCACGCCATGGGCCAATCCGGCCGGTGGCGACTACTGCGCCGGCATCCTGGCCCGCGTGAACCGTGACGGCAGCGGCCGCCTGGTGTCGATCGAGCGCGGCCCGTTCAACCTGGCCAGCCGCGAAGTGCGTGGTGTCGACCTGACCGCACGCTATCGCCTGGAAACCGCGCAGTGGGGCAGTTTCCAGCTGGGTCTGAACTACACCAACCAGATCTCGACCAAGGAACAGCGCTACGCCAACGACCCGAACCCGGAACGCCGCGACCGCGACCTGCGCAGCAAGCTGCGCGCGAGCCTGGGCTGGCAGCGCGGCAACTGGAATGCCAATGTCTATGCCGACCGCGTGGGCTCGGTGCCGGGCGTGCGCTACCACTGGGGCACCGACCGCCTGGACAACCCCGGCGGCTGCCTGCCGTTCGCCGACGGCTACGTGCCCAGCGACAGCCCGTCGCTGAACTGCCTGGAGCCGGCGACACGTCCGGACGGCTCGCCGAACCCGAACCCCAATGCCGGGCAGCAGACGGCGCGCTACTACGGTCGAGTGGGGCCGTTCATCACCTGGAACTTCAACGTGGGCTACCAGGTGACCGTACACGCGAAGGTAAACGTGTACGTCAACAACGCCTTCAACTCCGCCAGCTGGAACCACAAGGACCCGTACAAGCTGGATTACGACTTCGCCCCGACCCGCCTGCTGGGCGCGGTCGGCCGCGAGTTCGCGTTGGAGTACGTGTTCACCTTCTGAGCAGACCCGCAGGGGGCGCCGGGCTTGATCCGCCTGGCGCCTCCGTCCGCTCGGTAGTTCCACGCCATGCGTGGATGAACCCCATCATGAACCCCGGGGTGGCTGGATTTGACCTTCCCACGATGGCAAGGTTTAGCCTGTCCGCATCCAGAAGGAACCCCGGGAATCCGATCATGAGCACGCCCCGCGCCATTGCAGCCCCCGCAAGCCCCGCCACCATCAGCCTGCCCATCGAAGGCATGACCTGCGCCAGCTGTGTCGGCCGGGTCGAGGCGGCGCTGTCCAGGGTCGAAGGTGTGGGAAGTGTTTCGGTCAATCTGGCCACCGAGCGCGCGGATATCCGCCCGTCGGGCCCGGTCGATCGGGCCGCGCTGATCCAGGCGGTGGAGCGGGTGGGCTATGACGTGCCCGCCGCTACCGTTGAACTGGCCGTGGAAGGCATGACCTGCGCGTCCTGCGTGGGCCGCGTGGAGCGCGCGTTGCTGGCGGTGCCAGGCGTGAGCCAGGCCAGCGTGAACCTGGCCACGGAGCGTGCGACCGTGCGCGGCGTGGCTGATACGGCCGCCTTGGTTGCGGCCATCGACAAGGTCGGCTACGCCGCCCGCCCGATCGAGGCCGGTGTGCAGTCCGATGATGAAGCCGCTGAAAAGAAGGATGCCGAGCGCGCCGAACTGAAGCGCGACCTGACCGTGGCGACCGCGCTGGCGCTGCCGGTGTTCGTGCTGGAGATGGGCTCGCACCTGATTCCCGGCATGCACGAATGGGTGATGGCCACCATCGGCATGCAGGCCAGCTGGTACCTGCAGTTCGTACTGACCCTGCTGGTGCTGGCCATTCCCGGCCGCCGTTTCTACCAGAAGGGGTTCCCGGCACTGCTGCGGCTGGCGCCGGACATGAATTCGCTGGTGGCGGTGGGCACCGCCGCAGCGTTCGGTTATTCGGTGGTGGCGACCTTTGCACCGCGGCTGCTGCCGCCGGGCACGGTGAACGTCTACTACGAAGCGGCCGCGGTCATCGTCGCGCTGATCCTGCTCGGCCGCTTCCTCGAGGCCCGCGCCAAGGGCCGTACCTCCGAAGCGATCAAGCGTCTGGTCAACCTGCAGGCCAAGGTCGCCCACGTGATCCGTGACGGCCGCACCGTCGATATCCCGGTCAATGAAGTGCAGAGCGGCGACGTGGTGGAAGTGCGGCCAGGCGAGCGTGTGCCGGTCGATGGCGAGGTGGTTGAAGGCCGCAGCTACATCGACGAATCGATGATCAGCGGCGAGCCGATCCCGGTTGAGAAGCAGCCGGGCAGCAACGTGGTGGGCGGTACGGTCAACCAGAAGGGCGCACTGACGGTACGTGCGACGGCGGTGGGCGCGCAGACCATGCTGGCGCAGATCATCCGCATGGTCGAACAGGCGCAGGGCTCGAAGCTGCCGATCCAGGCGGTGGTTGACAAGGTCACGCTGTGGTTCGTGCCGACGGTGATGCTGGCCGCGCTGGCGACCTTCCTGGTCTGGTTGATCTTCGGTCCGTCACCGGCGCTGAGCTTCGCGCTGGTCAATGCGGTGGCGGTGCTGATCATTGCCTGCCCGTGCGCGATGGGGTTGGCGACCCCGACCTCGATCATGGTCGGGACCGGCCGTGGCGCTGAAATGGGCGTGCTGTTCCGCAAGGGCGAGGCGCTGCAGCTGCTGAAGGACGCGCAGGTGGTGGCGGTGGACAAGACCGGTACGCTGACCGAGGGCCGCCCGCGCTTGACCGATCTGGAGATCGCCAGCGGTTTTGATCACGGCACGGTGCTGGCGGCGGTGGCGGCGGTGGAGTCGCGCTCGGAGCATCCGATTGCCCGCGCCATCGTCGATGCAGCCACCGAGCAGGGCATCGCGCTGCCGTCGATGGTCGATTTCGAATCGGTCACCGGCATGGGCGTGCGTGCCAACGTTGATGGTGCGCGGGTGGAGGTCGGTGCCGATCGCTTCATGCGCGACCTGGGCGTGGACATCACTTTGTTTGCGACGCTGGCGGCAGAGCTGGGCACCCAGGGCAAGTCGCCGCTGTATGCCGCCATCGACGGCCGCCTGGCCGCAATCATCGCGGTATCCGATCCGATCAAGCCGAGCACGCCGGCCGCAATCGCGGCACTGCATCAGCTTGGCCTGAAGGTGGCGATGATCACCGGTGACAACGCTGGTACCGCGCAGGCGATCGCGCGCCAGCTCGGCATCGACGAAGTGGTGGCCGAGGTGCTGCCGGAAGGCAAGGTCGACGCGGTGCGCCGCTTGAAGGCCACGCATGGCCATGTCGCCTTCGTCGGCGACGGCATCAACGATGCGCCGGCACTGGCTGAAGCCGATGTCGGCCTGGCCATCGGGACCGGCACGGATATCGCAGTTGAATCGGCCGATGTGGTGCTGATGTCGGGCAACCTGCAGGGGGTGCCGAATGCCATCGCGCTGTCGAAGGCGACGCTGGGCAACATCCGGCAGAACCTGTTCTGGGCCTTCGCCTACAACACCGCGTTGATTCCGGTGGCCGCCGGCGTGCTGTACCCGGTCTGGGGCGTGCTGCTGTCACCGGTGTTCGCGGCCGGTGCGATGGCCCTGTCCAGCGTGTTCGTGCTGGGCAACGCGCTGCGCCTGCGCCGCTTCCAGCCGCCGATGGCGGATGCCGCCGCCGTCACTCATTGAGGGGGATGCCCATGAACATCGGTGAAGCCGCCAAGGCCTCCAGCGTGTCGGCGAAGATGATCCGCTACTACGAACAGATCGGCCTGATTCCCGCCGCTGATAGAACCGAGTCGGGCTACCGGGCGTATTCGCAGGCGGACATCCACCGTCTGCGCTTCATTCGCCGCGCGCGCGATCTCGGCTTCCAGGTGGCCGAGATCGCTGATCTTCTGGGCCTCTGGAATGACACCTCGCGGCACAGTGCCGACGTGAAGCACCTGGCCGAACAGCACATTGCCGATCTGGAACAGCGCATCGAGCACATGCGGCAGATGGCCGACACGCTGAAATCGCTGATCAGTTGTTGTGCGGGCGACGAGCGGCCGGAGTGCCCGATCCTGCAGCGGCTGGGTGAGGACGATCAGACGACGGTGCCGATCGATACCGCGAAGACCGGTGCGGTGCGGCGGCGTACGCACAAGCATTGACTCGATATCGCATGCATGAAAAAGCCCGCGGGTGCAACAGCACCGGGCGGGCTTTTCTGTGTGAGACGGGGTAGGGGATCAGGCAGTACGCGGCGGGAAGCCTGCGTCGTTCACTGCGGCGAAGACGTCTTCCTGCGATGCGGTGGTCTGCACCTTGACCAGGCCGGTCGGCGGGTCGGCGACCACGCTGGCGTTGGGATCGATCTGCTGGATCGCACGGGTCACGCTGCGCGCGCAGCCGCCGCAGGTCATGCCATCGACATGGAATTCCATCTGTAGCTCCTTCAGTGCTCTTGGGGTGGAGTCAGTGTGCACCTTCCAACGATGGCAGGGTCAAGCGCCGGGCTGAACGACAGGCAAGGCGCCGACAAAAAACGGCAGCCACCTGTACCAGCGCGGCTGCCGTGGAGGAACGTCCCCGCCAGGGCGGGGCGTGGGTTGCACCGGGGCGCGCCCGGGCAACCCGGTGTTGCCTTAGAACTTCCAGGTAGCGCCGAAGTACAGCTGGCGGCCTGCATAGGTATTGGAGATCAGGCGTGCCTTGGTGTCGCTTCCCAGGTGCACGCGCTGCTCGGACTTGGTGGCATTGATCACCGAGGCGGTCAGGGTCCAGTCCGGGGTCAGGTTGTAGGCCACGTTCAGGTCCAGCTGGTCATACGGCTCGGTGTAGACGGTGAGGCCATTGTTGAGCCCACCGACCACCTGGCCGCGACGGTTGAACGAGGCGCGCGCGAGGAACTTCTCGTTCTCGTAGAAGACCGTCACGTTGGCCTGGTTCTTGGCGCTGCCGACCAGCGGCGAGGAGCCGATTTCCTGCCCGTCCAGAACAATGGAAGCCAGGTTGGTGTCGTTGTAGGTGTAGTTGGCCTGCACGCCGAAGCCGAAATCGAAGGTGTACTGGCCATACAGCTCGACGCCCTGCGACACACCATCGCGGCCATTGGCCTGGGTCTCGTAGCGCTGCACGTTCACCGCTTCACCGTTGATGACCATGGGCGTGTCGCGCACCACCGGCAGGGTGAAGTTGTCCACGTTCTTGCGGAACAGGCTGACGCCGGCGACCGCGCCCGGCTGGAAGTACCACTCCACGCCCAGGTCGAACTGGGTGGCCTTGAACGGCTCCAGCTGCTTGTTGCTGCCCTGGCCGACCCAGCCTGCGGTCGATGCGCCACCGGCAACGCGGCGATCATTGACGTACTCCTCGCTGTAGTAGCTCAGTGCGCCCGGTGCTGCGATATCGGTGTAGCCAGGGCGGGCGATCACCTTCGATGCGGCACCACGCAGCACCAGCGTGTCGGTGATGTCCCATGCAATGTTGAAACTCGGCAGCACGTCGGTGTAGGTGCGGTCCACGCCGATCAGGCTGTAGGTCTTGCTCTGCGCCAGGTCATGCGGCAGGCGCACGAAGCCGCTCTCGCAGCTGTAGGTCGGGTAGGCCGCAGCGGCGGGATCGGTGCACGCCATCGGCGCGCCGGACGCGTTGTCCAGGAAGTAGTCGTTGAACTTCTCGATCGAGTCGGAAGACTGCGCGAACTGCTTGGTGCGCACCACACGCACGCCGACATTGCCGCGCAGGCGCTCGGTGCGGAAGTTGGCCTGGAAGTAGCCGGAGTAGATCTTCTCGTTGACGTTGTAGACGAAGTCTTCCTCGGTACGGTTGTGCGAACCACCGTAGGTCTTGTTCAGATAGTCGATGTAAGCCGGGTAGTTGATGCCCGGGAACACGTTGGCATTGAAGCCACCGGCAATGTTGCTGATCGGGTTCGACAGGAAGAAGCCGGGCTGCGCATCGCCGGCAGTCGGATCGCAGCCACTCTGGTAGCGGCTGTTGTCATAGTCGGCCGGGTCACGGCCCGGGCATACCCAGTAGGTGTTGCCGGTGTTGCGATGGACCTTGCCATCACGGTACTTGGCACCGAACTGGATCGAATCCAGCCAACCGGACTCGAACAGCTTGGTCACGTCGGCCTGGAAGTAGTTCTGCTTGACCTCGGTGCGCTTCCACGACGAATCGGTCGAGCCGGTGTCGACTTCGGCGATGCCGTTCATCAGCTGCTGCTGCAGGTCGGGCGAGAAGGTGGCAGACGGCGTGCCGGTCAGGTCCCATGCGCTGTACTGGTTACCGGACAGGTAGTCGTTGCCGACCTTGCGGCGCGGCTTGGCCGACATGCGGAAGTTCATCGAAGGACCACCTTCAGACCAGGTGCGGCCACCGGTGAACGAGGCCTTCCACAGCGGGCTGATGTCCCAGTCGATGGTCAGGTCGGCGGTCTGCGACAGCGCCTTTTCCTTGCTGTAGCCACCGGTCAGCTGCGGTGTCGGCATCGTGCAGTCGTCCGGGCCCCAGCCGCCGGGCTTGAGGCCGGCGGCCTTGGCCTGGTCTTCGCTGCAGTAGTAGGTCTTTCCGGCCAGCTTTTCGAACTGGGCACCGGTGACGGTGTTGCCGCTGGGGTCGAAATCCAGGCCGTTGAGCAGGCGGCCGCCAGCCCAGTTTCCATCGCCGTTGAAGCGGGCCATGCTCCATTCCGGAATCTTCAGCATGTTCTGGGTGTAGTCACCCTGCAGCTCGAAGCGGAAGTAGTTGGCGGTCATCGTGACGTTGTCGACCGGCTTGAACTGGAAGGTCAGCTGGCCGCCCTTGCGCTCGCGCTTTTCTTCCTTCACGGCGAAGTTGACCGAGGTCGGCATGAAGAAGTCGCTGTAGTTGCCGCCGGTCTGGTTGTTGAAGCCGGACTTGCCCCACCAGTAGTGGATGCCATCCTGCTGCTGCACGTTGCCATAGGCGTCGCGTGCCTTGCCGGCGCCGTACCACTGGTAGTCCTCGGTGCTGGCTTCCATGGTACGGGTCGTGCGCTTCTGCTGCGTCACGCCGACCAGCACGCCGAAACGCTCATCCTTGCTGTGCCACGAATACAGGGCCGAGGCCTGCGGGTCGATATCGTGGTGGGTATCGGAGGAGGTGCCCTCGAGCGTGACGAAGCCCGAGTTGGACTCCATGTCCAGCGGACGGCGGGTGTGCAGGATGACCGTGCCGCCGATGCCGCCTTCGTCGATGCGTGCTTCCGGCGACTTGAACAGCTCGGCGCTGGACAGCATGTTCGACGGCAGCAGGGTGTAGTTGAACGAACGGGTGGCTTCGTCGTTGGTTTCCGACGTGGCGACGTAGTTGCCATTCAACTGGGTCAGGGTCAGGTCCGGCGCAAGGCCGCGCACGCTGACACTCTTGCCTTCACCACCGCTGCGGGTGATGACCACGCCGGGCACGCGCTGCAGTGCGTCGGCCACGTTCTTGTCGGGGAACTTGCCGACGTCCTCGGCGGTGATCACTTCGACAACGGCGTTGGCGTCGCGCTTCTGCTCAAGGCTCTTTTCGATGGCGTAGCGGTAGCCGGTGACCTGGACGCTGTCCAGGTTGGTGGCTTCCTGCGAGCCGCTGGTGGTTGCCTGCTGCGCGGCGGCGCCGGCCGGAACGACGGCGGCGGCCAAGGCCAGCGCGACGGCCAGCGACAATGCGTCCTGGCCATGCGTACGTGGTGAATGCTTCATTCCCATCTCTCCCTCTCTCCTGGATTGATCCGGTGACGTGGCACGGACAACTTGAATCGATCTAATTTGAAGTGACATTGTCGCTATCGCCATGCAGTGGCAGTTGCACCGTGCGCGTGGCCTGGTACGTCCTGTTGCCGCTCCCCCAACTCCCGGCCATCGCAATGTCGTCTTGGATCGATCTAAGCGATGGGCGGGCGCTTTTTAGCATGGGTCGCCCGTGGGCGCATGCTGCTCCGCAATATGGTACTGGCGTGGCGAAGGGATGACGGTTTGCTGAAAACAGTGAAATCGTTTTCGTGCGCAGGGGAGGGTGGGTCGGCAGGGCTGCGCCCTGCACCTGCTCGACGCCAAGGCCAAAGCCAAAGCCAGAGCGGCTCTGGTTTTCTGTGGGTTGGGCGGGGCGGTGTCGGATTGCGGGGACGCCGTAAACCCGTCCATGGGGGCTTGGCCGCGGCATCCATGCCGCGGCATCCATGCCGCGGACACCCCGCAATCCGACACCGCCCCACCTTCGACAGTTTCCCGGTGACGGTTGGATTGATCCTGGAACGACATGGGGTCGTGGCGTCAGATCCGTTTTCCTTTGGAAAACGGATCTGACGCCCGATTGATTTCGATATCCGACAGAGATTCATCCACGCATGGCGTGGATCCACAGATCGCGGAAATCTGTCGAAGGCGGGGTGGGTCCGGTTGCGGGGGTGTCCGCGGCATGGATGCCGCGGCCAAGCCCCCAGGGACGGGTCTACGGCGTCCCCCGCAACCGAACCCATCCCGCCATCCCACGGATAGTCGGCTTTTGCTGTTGCTTCGGCTTCGGCAGGTGCAGGGCGCAGCCCTGCCGAACACCCCTCTCATGCTGCGCCGCAGAATGCATTCGGCTGAACCTGCATGCTCTACTTGAATCGATCTAAATTCACGGTCTGGTGGGTCGGGCGTCATTCCAGGGGGAGCTCTCTGCCGGTCACGGCGGGACTCAGCGGAACGGTGCCGAACGATCCCGGCCGTCTGCCTCCGCGTCATCGACTACAGGAACCCGACATGCGCCCAGTGCCGTCCGCTCCCGCCGTCCCATTGTCCTCCCGCCCGCTGGCGCGCCTGGCCTGTCTGCTGGCGCTTTCGACCATGCCGATGCTGCTGCAGGCCGCACCGGCGGCGCTGGAGCGCGAGGTCAACACCTTCATCGGCAGCAAGGACGACGGCAATACCTTCCCCGGCGCATCGGCACCGTTCGGCCTGATCCAGGTCAGCCCGATCGGCAGCCACTATTCGGGCTGGCGCTACGACGACGAGAAGATCCGCGGTTTCGGTCACTCCTTCATCTCCGGCGCCGGTTGCTGGGAGCAGGGCGGGCAGGTGTCGATCCTGCCGGTCACCGGCAGCATCGGTCCGGGCGGCGATTTCGATACTGCTGACGCCAAGAACTTCAACCACAAGACCTATGCCGCTTCGTACACGCATGACGGCGAGATCGGCCAGGCCGGCTATTACAAGGTGCGCCTGACCAGCTACGGCGGCATCGACGCCGAGGCCACCGCGCGTACACGTGCCGCGGCCGAGCGCTACACCTTCAGCCAGCGCCAGGGCGAGGGCCACGTGCTGGTCAATGTCGGCCAGGCCAATGAGCGCCATTCGGTGATCGGCAGCGTGGTCGATGTGGTCGGGGACCGCGTGGTCGAGGGCAAGCTGGTGACCAAGAGTTTCTGCGGCGGCCATCAGTACACCACCTGGTTCCGCATCGAGTTCGACCGCCCGTTCAAGGCGCATGGCACCTGGGGCGAGGGCGGCGGCCTGCCGGGCGCGCGCCACAGCATGGAGGGCGAACAGAAGCCGAACGGTGCCTGGCTCAGCTTCGACCTGGCCAAGGGCCAGTCGGTAACGGCGGTCAGCGCGATCTCACATGTGGATGCCGAAGGCGCGCGCATCAATCTGCGCGCGGAGGGCATGCAGGGCGGGGCGCTGCTCGGTTTCGACCGGATGCGCGCGCTGTCCCAGCAGTCGTGGCGCGAGCAGCTGGGCCGGGTGCGCGTGCGGGGCGGCACCGCCGATGACCGCGCTGTGTTCTACAGCGCGGTCTACCACGCGCTGCTGCAGCCGATGACCGGCAACGACGCCGACGGCCGCTACCGCGGCTATGACGATGGCATCCACCGTGCCGATGGCTGGACCTACTACGAGTACTTCTCGCTGTGGGATACCTACCGCGCGCAGAACCAGTGGTTGGCGCTGACCCGCCCGGACGTGGCGCGCGACATCGGCCGTACCCTGCTGGCGATCGACGAGCAGGGCGGCTGGCTGCCGCGCTGGGGCTATGCCAACTTCGAGACCAACATCATGACCGGCGATCCGGTCACCCCGTTCATGGTCGACCTGTGGCGCTTCGGTGCGCTCAAGGGCCGTGAATCGCAGGCCTGGGATGCGCTGCGCCGCAATGCCTTCGGCACGCCGCCGCTGAACTCGCGCATGGCTGGCCGCTCCGGCAACCCGACGTACCTGGACAAGGGCTACGTGGTCTACGACCGCGCGTTCCCGTCCAAGGGCATGGACGTCGATCCGCACCACGGCGGTTCGGCTACCTTGGAATACGCACTGGCCGACTGTGCGCTTTCGCAGATGGCCGATGGCCTCGGCCATGCGCAGGACGCGGCGACGCTGCGTGAGCGCGGCCGCAACTGGCGCAAGGTGTGGGCCCCGCAGGTGCGCGACGCCGAGACCGGCTTCACCGGTTTCCCGCGCCCGCGCACCGAGGATGGCCAGTGGTACACCCCGGCCGATGGCCACTACAGCCCGCGTTCGCACCACGGTTTCCATGAAGGCACGGCGTGGCAGTACCAGTGGCTGGCGCAGCAGGACGTGCCGGGGCTGATCGAAGCGATGCAGGGCCGCGAACAGGCCGGCCGCCGCCTCGATGCCTTCTTCGCGATGGACGCGCTGCAGGCGGACCCGCTCAACGCCGCCCGCAAGGAGTGGGTGGTCGGACCGTACAGCTACTACAACCAGTTCCGCTACAACCCCAACAACGAGCCGGACCTGCACTCGCCGTGGCTGTACACGCTGATCGGCCAGCCGTGGAAGACCGCGGCCGTGGTGCGCGCCGCGCAGCAGTTGTTCACCAATGCGCCCAACGGCGTGACCGGCAACGATGACCTCGGCACGATGTCGGCCTGGTACCTGTTCAGCGCCATCGGCGTGTACCCGGCGGTGCCGGGCAGCGGCCAGTTCCTGCTGCACACCCCGCGCTTCAGCAAGGTGGAACTGGACATGGGCAATGGCCGGACGCTGCGCATCGACGCGCCGGGTGCCGATGGTCGCCGCCTGCAGTACGTTCAGGGCGTGCAGGTCGATGGCCAGGCGCATGCGCCGGTCTGGCTGGACTGGAACCAGCTGCAGCAGGGCCCGCGCCTGCAGTTCGCGCTTGACGCGAAGGCGCCGGAGCAGGGCTGGGGTACGGCGGTGAAGGACCTGCCGGTGTCCTGGTGCGCGGCACCGGGCAGCCAGCTGCGCTGAGCCGGACTGTGCCGTTCGCGGTGACCCAGCGAACGGCACGGCACGACACGGCCCTGATCCATTAGGCTTGAGCCTCCAGCGGAGTCCGGGAAGACGATGAACGACAACGGCAGCAGTCCCAGCAAGCGCGCCGGCAAGGCAGTGACGGTGACCGACATTGCGCGTGCCATCGGCGTGTCACGCGCGACCGTGTCGCTGGTGTTGCGCGGCAGCCCGCTGGTCAACGTCGATACCCGTGCCAAGGTCGAGGCCGAGCTGCGCCGGCAGCGCTATGTCTACAACCGCGCTGCCGCCAACCTGCGCCGACGTACCTCGTCGAGCATCGCGCTGGTGATCAACGATCTTTCCAACCCGTTCTTCGCCGAATTCGCGTCCGGCGTGGACGAGGCGCTGGGCGGACGCGGCTACGTGACCCTGCTCGGCAGTACTGGCGAATCGCCGGAGCGCCAGCAGGCGGTGCTGTCCACGTTGATGGAGCACACCCCGGCCGGCCTGATCCTGTCGCCGGCCGAGGGCAGCGATACCGTGCAGTTGCGACAGGCACTGGGTGCCAATGCCAACGTGCTGCTGTTCAACCGCGAACTGGAAGGGGCCGACTGGGACTTCCTGACCCTGGACAACCAGCACGGCGCCTATCTGGCCACGCGCCACCTGATCGAGCGCGGCCATCGCCAGATCGCCTTCTTCGGCGGCCACGCTGCATCGAGCTCGTGCCACCAGCGCCGTGCCGGTTTCCAGCAGGCGCTGGCCGAGGCCGGTCTGTCGCTGCCGCCGGGCTGGATGATCGAGTCGGCGCCGAACCGTCTGGAAGCCGCTGCGCGCACCGATGAGCTGTTTGCCGATGGCCATCGGCCGAGTGCGGCGGTCTGCTACAACGACACCGTCGCGCTGGGCCTGATGCTGGGCTTGAATTCACGGGGCATCCGTCCGGGAGGTGACTTTGCCGTTACCGGCTTCGACGATATTTCCGAGGCCGCGGTGGCGGTGCCGCCGTTGACCACGCTCACCGCCGATCCGCGCGAGCGGGGCCGGCAAGCTGCGGCGCTGCTGCTGCAACGACTGGACGAACCGGACGCGCCGCCACGGCGCACGGTCGCGCCGGTGCAGTTGCGCATCCGCGAAAGTAGTGCCGCACGACCGAACTGACTTCTTCCGTACACCCCTTCCACGCAACAACGACCTTCCGCGCATCGAGGCGCGTACCGCATGCCGATCTCCGCAACGCCCCGTCCAACGGGATCTTCGGGCAACGCACCTGCCGTCACCAACGGCAAGGCGCTGGCCGTGGTCACCACGATCTTCTTCATGTGGGGCTTCCTGACCTGCCTCAATGACATCCTGATCCCGCACCTGAAGGCGGTGTTCGAGCTGAACTACGCCAAGGCGATGCTGGTGCAGTTCACGTTCTTCGGTACCTATTTCCTGATGTCGCTGCCGGCAGGTCGGCTGGTGGCGGCGCTGGGCTACAAGAAGGGCATCGTGGCCGGCCTGGTGATCGCCGGTATCGGCGCACTGGGCTTCTGGCCGGCGGCCGAGCTGCGCGTGTATGGCGCCTTCCTCGGTGCGTTGTTCGTTCTGGCCACCGGCATCACCGTGCTGCAGGTTGCTGCGAACCCCTACGTCGCGCTGCTGGGCCCGGAGCAGACCAGCTCCAGTCGCCTGACCCTGGCGCAGGCACTGAACTCGCTGGGCACGGCCATCGCCCCGATCTTCGGCGGCATGCTGATCCTGTCCAACACGGTGAAGAGTGCCGATGACATCGCGGCACTGCCGGCCGCCGAACAGCTGGCCTACCGTGCCGCCGAGGCGCAGGCCGTGCAGGGCCCGTACGTGGGGCTGGCCGTTGCGCTGGTGCTGCTGGCGCTGTTCGTATACCTGTTCCGCCTGCCGGCACTGAGCGACGCCACCGAGCAGGCCGACCAGGGCCACCACCACAGCTACCTGGATGCGCTGCGCAAGCGCCACCTGCTGCTGGGTGTGCTGGGCATCTTCTTCTACGTCGGCGCCGAAGTTTCGATCGGCAGCTTCCTGGTCAACTACCTGTCGATGCCCAACATCGGCGGCTTCAGCGAGCAGGAGGCCACGCATTACGTGTCGGCCTACTGGACGATGGCGATGTTCGGCCGCTTCGCCGGCTCGGCGCTGCTGGCGCGCTTCTCGCCCAGCCGCCTGCTGGCGATCTTCGCGCTGGTCAACGTGGGGCTGCTGGTCACGACCATGCTGACCTCCGGCAACATCGCGCTGTACTCGGTGGTGGCGATCGGCCTGTTCAACTCGATCATGTTCCCGACCATCTTCGCGCTGAGCATCGAGCGCCTGGGCCCGCTGACCAACAAGGGTTCCAGCCTGCTGATCATGGCCATCGTCGGCGGTGCGGTGGTGCCGTACCTGCAGGGCGTGCTGGCCGACCACATCGGTGTGCAAGCCAGCTTCATCCTGCCGCTGCTGTGCTACGGCTACATCATTTTCTACGGACTGGTCGGCGCACGTACGCCGGCTTCCGCAACGCAGGGAGGCTGAGTCCGGAATGGGTTCCATCGTTTGCTTCGGCGAAATTTTGATCGATCTACTAGCGCAGCCGCCGGCCTCGGCCGATACGCCGCGGGCGTTCCTGCAGTACGCCGGCGGTGCGCCGGCCAACGTTGCCGTGGCCGCTGCGCGGCTGGGCGCGAAGACCCAGTTCGTCGGCATGCTCGGCCGTGACATGTTCGGTGACTTCCTGGCCGACAGCCTGGTCGAGCACGGCGTGGGCACGGATTACATCGTGCGTACCGATGCGGCGAAGACCGCGCTGGCCTTCGTCGCCCTCGACGCCAGTGGCGAGCGCAGCTTCAGCTTCTACCGCCCGCCGGCGGCAGACCTGCTGTTCCGTGACAGCGATTTCCAGGCCGCCTGCCTCGATAGCGCGCAGTGCTTCCACGTCTGCTCCAACAGCCTGACCGAGCCGGCCATCGCCGGGGCGACCTTCGCAGGCATGGACCGTGCACGTGCGGCCGGCGCGGTGGTCAGCCTCGATCTGAACCTGCGTCCCGCGCTGTGGCCGGCGAACGAGGACCCGACGCCGCGCCTGTGGCAGGCGCTGGAACGCGCCGACCTGGTGAAGCTGTCGCGCGAGGAGCTGGACTACCTGGCCGCGCCGCTGGGCGCCGATGGTGAGGCAATGGTGCTGAGGCGCCTGCTGGCCGCGCAGGCGCGCTGGGTGATCGTCACCGACGGTGCGGCCACGCTGCACTGGTACACGCGCGACAACCACGGCACGGTCACCAGCTTCCGCGTGGCCACCGTCGACACCACGGCGGCTGGCGATGCTTTCGTCGGTGGCGTGCTGGTTGGGCTGCTGGAGCGCGGCGGCGCCGGTACCGGTTTTGCCGCCTTCTGCCAGGACCCGGAGGCGATCACCGCCACGCTGCGCTTCGGCGCCGCGGTCGGCGCGCTGGCTGTTACCCGCAAGGGCGCGTTCGCCGCGATGCCCTCGCTCGATGAAGTGCAGCAGCTGCTGCAGGCCCAGGACATTACCGCATGAGCACCTCCCCCGACTTCCGTTCGCCCGCGTTCCTGCGCGCGCATATCGCCGACACGATGGCGTTCTACCATCCGCGCTGCATCGATCCGAACGGTGGCTTCTTCCACTACTTCCGTGACGACGGCAGCATCTACGACGCCAACCATCGCCATCTGGTGAGCAGCACGCGTTTCGTCTTCAACTACGCGATGGCCTACCGCGAATTCGGCAACGCCGAGTACCGTGAGGCGGTCGAGCACGGCGTGCACTACCTGCGCGAGGTGCACCGCAACCCGGCCACCGGTGGCTACGCCTGGACCCTGCGTGATGGCAAGGTCGAGGACGACATGAACCACTGCTACGGCGTGGCGTTCGTGCTGTTGGCCTACAGCTGCGCACTGAAGGCCGGTCTCAAACAGGCCCGCGCATGGATGGACGAGACCTGGCAGCTGCTGGAAGCGCGCTTCTGGGAGCCCCAGCACGGCCTCTACAAGGACGAAGCCGATGGGCAGTGGAACTTCACCGGCTACCGTGGCCAGAACGCCAACATGCACATGTGCGAGGCGATGCTGGCCGCCTTCGAGGCCAGCGGCGAACAGCGCTATGTGGAGCGCGCGCTGCAGCTGGCCGACAACATGACCCGTCGCCAGGCCGCCAAGGCCGGTGGCCTGGTGTGGGAGCACTACGATTCCAACTGGGAGATCGACTGGGACTACAACCTGGACGACCCCAAGCACCTGTTCCGCCCGTGGGGCTTCCAGCCCGGCCATCAGACCGAGTGGGCCAAACTGTTGCTGATCCTCGATCGCCACGTGCAGGCCGACTGGCTGGTGCCGACCGCGCAGCATCTGTTCGACGTGGCCGTGGCGCGCAGCTGGGACAACGCCCGGGGCGGCCTGTACTACGGCTTCGCACCGGAGTCGCGCCGGCAGCCAGGCATGGACGGTGCGCCGATCGGTGGCGACAGCTTCGTCTGCGACGACGACAAGTATTTCTGGGTGCAGGCCGAAACGCTGGCCACCGCCGCACTGATGGCCAAGCGCACCGGCGATGACCGCTACTGGCAGTGGTATGAACGCATCTGGGCCTACTCGTGGGAGCACTTCGTCGACCACCAGTACGGTGCATGGTTCCGCATCCTCGATGCCGACAACCGCAAGTACAGCGACGAGAAGAGTCCGGCCGGCAAGGTGGATTACCACACCATGGGCGCGTGCTACGAAGTGTTGAACGTGGTGCGCTGAAGATCGTTTGAATGCAGTAATTCCAGGCCATGCCTGGCAATCCGGAATCGGTAGCGCCGGGCCACGCCCGGCGGAAGAACAGGAGCTCCGCGTGCATCGTCTTTCCCTCGTTGTCCGTCTGCTCCTGCTGCTGATCGCAGCCTCCGCCTTCCCGGCAACTGCAGCCCCGCTGCAGGCACAGTGGGAATTCCGCATGCTGCCCGGTGATGCGCAGGGTGCAGCCCACCCGGGCCTGCAGCAATGGCGTGCGGCGAAGGTGCCGGGCAGCGTGCACACCGACCTGCTCGCCCACGCGCTGATCCGCGATCCGTACGTCGGTGCGCCTGAGGCCGAGCTGCAATGGATCGGGCTGGCTGCCTGGGAGTACCGCGCCCGCTTCGACGTGGATGCGGCGACGCTGGCCAAGCCCAATGCCGAGCTGCGCTTCGACGGGCTGGATACCTATGCCGAAGTCAGCCTCAACGGCAGGCCGCTGCTGCGCGCGGACAATGCGCACCGCACCTGGCGTGCGCGCGTGGAAGGGCGCCTGCGCGCGAATGGCAATGAACTGCAGATCGTGTTCCGTTCACCAATCCGCACACTGCTTCCCGGTGTACAGGCGATGCCGCACAAGATCGCCGGCAACTATCCTTCGCCCTATGGCGATGAGCCCAAGGACGCGATGGTCGGCAACTTCGCGCGCAAGCCGGCCTATCACTTCGGTTGGGACTGGGGCCCGCGCTATGTCACCGCCGGCGTGTGGCGCGGGGTCGACCTGCAGGCCTGGGATGCGCACCGCCTGACCGATCTTGCCGTGCGTACCGATGCATTGAGCGCGGAGCAGGCGAAGCTGGCCGTGCTGCTGCAGATGGAGCAGGGCGCGGCGGCCGGTTCTGCGGTGGTGAATGTCGATGTGCGCGATCCGCAGGGTCGCATCGTGGCCCAGGTGCAGCGCACGGTGCTGCTGAAGCCCGGCCAGAACGCCGTCGAAGTACCGGTCGAACTGGTCAAGCCGCAGCGCTGGTGGCCGGTCGGCCACGGTGCACAGGACCGCTACACCGTGCAGGCCCGCCTGGACGGTGGCGCCGATGCAGCGCTGGTGCGCGAGCAGCGCATCGGCCTGCGCACGGTTGAACTGCGCCGCGAGGAAGACGGCAAGGGCGGGCAGGGCTTCGCTTTCGTCATCAACGGCGTGGAGATCTTCGCAAAGGGCGCCAACGTCATTCCGTTCGATGCCTTCCCCGCACGGGTCGACGCCGCGCGCCTGCGCCAGGTGCTGACCGCCGCGCGCGACGCCAACATGAACATGCTGCGCAACTGGGGTGGCGGCTACTATGAGGACGATGCCTTCTTCGACATCGCCGACGAACTGGGCCTGCTGGTCTGGCAGGACTTCATGTTCGGTGGTGGCATGCAGCCGGGCTACGATCCGGCCTTCCGTGCCAGCGTGGTGGCCGAGGCACGCGACAATGTGCGCCGGCTGCGCCATCACCCCAGCATCGTGCTGTGGTGTGGCAACAACGAGGAAGAAACCGCCTGGAAGGACTGGGGCCACGGCCGCGACCTGAAGGCGGCCAACCCGGCATTTGCGGCGAAGGTCTGGCAGGGCTACGTCGACCTGTTCGGCAACGATCTGCGCCAGGTAGTGGGCGAGGAGGGGCTGGGCGTGCCGTACTGGTCCAGCTCACCGAGCAACGACCTTGACGAGAAGGCCAACGATTCAACGCGTGGCGACAAGCACTACTGGCAGGTCTGGGGCAATCCGGCGCTGCCGGTGCAGGCTTACCTGCGCGAGACGCCGCGCTTCATGTCCGAGTACGGCCTGCAGGCATGGCCGTCGGTGGCCACCGTGGACCAGATCGCCACCCGCGCCGAGCAGCGCATCGACAGCCCGGTGATCCGCGCGCACCAGAAATTCATGGCCGGCGAGGGCAACAGCCGCCTGCTGCACTACATCGAACTGGGCTACGGCACGCCGAAGGACTTCGAGGACTTCGTCTACCTCAGCCAGGTGATGCAGGCCGATGGCATCGCGCTGGCCGCGTTGCACCATCGCGCCTCGCGGCCGTACACGATGGGCTCGCTGTACTGGCAGCTCAACGACGTCTGGCCGGGTGCTTCATGGTCCAGCCTGGACTACTTCGGTCGCTGGAAGGCGCTGCACTACGCCGCGCGGCGCTTCTTCGCGCCGGTCACGCTGGCGGCATTGCGTGATGAGGGCAGTACGCGGGTGCGCCTGATCAATGATGGCGCTGCCGCAGATGCACGTTGGCGGTTACGGGTGATGGATGTGGATGGCAAGGTGCTGCGTCGTCGCGAGGACGCGGTGGCGTTGACGGCGGCGGGCGTCACCTCGATCGGTGATTTCCGCGATGCCGAGCTGCTGGCCGGTGCCGATCCGAAGCGCACGGTGGCCGTGTTCGAGCTGCTGCAGAACGGGGCGGTCAGTGCCCGCCAGATCGTCGGATTCGTCGAAGCAAAAGACCAGGTGTTGCCGCGGCAGAAGCTGAAGGCCACCCTGTCCATCGAAGGCGACCACTATCGACTGCGGCTGGACAGCGCAGCTTACGTGCGCGCGACGTGGATCGATTTCGGTGCGCTGGACGTGCAGGTCGAAGACAACCTGCTGGATCTGCTGCCGGGCGAGACCCGGGACATTGCGGTGCGCGGCCCGGTGGACCTGACGACCCTGCGCGAAGCAATGAAGCTGAAGACCCTCAACGATCGTTGAGGGCGGCACATCCTGTTTTGGTAGGTGCCAACCTTGGTTGGCACACACCGAACATGCCAACCAAGGTTGGCATCTACCAGACGCGGAGACGGGCAGGTGCGGACCGGTGGTCCGCACACCTTGATCGTTGAGGGCGGCACATCCTGTTTTGGTAGGTGCCAACCTTGGTTGGCACACACCGAACATGCCACCCAAGGCTGGCATCTACCAGACACGGAGCCGGGCAGGTGCGGACCGTTGGTCCGCACACCTCGATCGTTGAG